>JBILYS010000050.1:0-8287 GCA_044377625.1 Crocinitomicaceae bacterium | reverse complement strand
GGCTAATTTTGTTGGAACAGCTACAGAAACACTCATTCGCCTTTTAAAAGATTTCAAGGATGAGGGTATAATTGAAATTCATACCCGCAAACTTGAAATATTAGACCAAGAAAAATTGATTCATTTGGCTGGTAAATAATTACCATTTAGCATCTGGATATTTACTTGGTAGGAATTGCATTTCAGTCAAAATGTAACCCATATATTCTGTATGTCTTCCTTCTTTGCCTCCAGTTAATTGAAATGCATTTTCAGGTATTTTTAAGTGCGCCATAAAGAAAATTTCGTTTACTTTCTGAGTCCAATGGCTATTAACTTCTTTTAAATCAACTCCAACACCAGATTCTTTCATCTCAATATCCACTTCGTTTTCAGTGAAAAATTCATTAGAATATTTCCATAATGTATTTACAGCGTGTTGCGTTTTGTCGTTTGCAAGTTGTGTCCCATCACCTAATCGAATAAGCCATTCTGAGCTTCTTCTTAAATGGTAAGTGATTTCTTTCAACGATTTAAAAGCGATTGCGGATAGAAATTTGTCCTTACTTTTTGTCAATTCTGAATAAAAGTAAAAATGAAATGCATCCGTTAAGAATTGGCGAACCATAATAAAGGCAAAATCCGTATTAGGTTGTTCTACTAAAAGACAGTTGTAAAACTCATGTTCTCCTCTTCGATAAGCCAAATCATCACCGGTCAATCCTTTTCCGTCAATCTTTGCAGTTTGTTCTAAAATTGATTCTGCAATCCCAATTAAATCTAAAGCAACATTTGTATTGGCTAAATCCTCTTCTAGAAAAGGTCCGTGGCTAGAGTATTCACTTAAGCGATGACTCAAAATCAACGCATTATCTGCTAGTTGTAAATAGTATTTTTTTTGCGCTTCCATACTTTTTAAATTACATGTTTTTCACACCTTCTGGCATTGAATAAAATGTTGGATGACGGTAAATTTTTTCGTCTGCGGCTTCAAAGAAATATTCAGCTTCATTTGCTGTTACGGCAACAATTTCTTTGCTTGGAACAACCCATAATGCCGTTCCTTCTCCTCTTCGAGTATAAACATCACGGGCATTTTCTATAGCTAAATTTTTATCAAAAGCATGAACACTTCCAACATGTTTAAAAGCTTGTCCTGGTTTAGATTGAAGAAAAACTTCCCATAATTCTCCTTGATTTTCTTTTGCTTCCATATTTTTTTATTTACTGTATTTCTAAAATAGTATAATTGTTTTCTGAATAGGAAAAACTATCTCCAGCTATTTTTCCTTTAATACTTGGGTAGATTGGTGAATCAACTGAAATTCCAACAATTCTTTTTCCTTCAAATTCAAATGGTATAGCTGCAAATCCAATTAAAAAATGGAAATTCTCAGTAGAAACTAAAGCACCTGATGTTGCTTCTTTCTTTTCGGAAAAGTCCATGTGCATCAAATTATCTAATTCAAGTTTAGCTTTATTTAATTTTTGTTCAAATAAGTTTTTAATTTCTAATGATTCAGATTGGTGAGATAAATCTTCCGGATCAATCGTGTCTGTTTCATCGATGTCAACCATCGTCAAACTTGAGTCAATTTTTTCTTTTAATTCAGAAATTAATTGTTTTTGAGTTGCAATGATTGATTCTTTTAAATGTGTTTTGTTCATGGCTAAATAGTATGTTTTTTTGCTGATGCGATTGCAGTTTCACGAACCCATGCACCTTCTTTGTGAGCGCGAATATGGTGTTCAAGACGTTGTTGATTACAAGGACCATTTCCTTTTACAACAGCCCAAAATTCATCCCAATTGATATCACCATGTTTATATGTTTCATCATCCAGTAATTGTAAATTTTGATCTGGAACTTTTAAACCGATTAATTCAGCTTGTGGGATTGTTTTATTGATAAATTTCTCTCGTAATTGGTCATTTGATTCACGCTTTATTTTCCACTTCATTGCAAGTGTCGAATGTGGAGAATCAGAGTCATGAGGTCCAAACATCATCAATGCCGGCCACCACCATCTATTCAGCGCATCTTGTGCCATTTGTTGTTGGTCTTTTGTTCCTTCCATCATGCGCCACATAATTTCATAACCTTGTCGTTGATGGAACGATTCTTCTTTGCAGATTTTCACCATCGCACGAGAATAAGGACCATAAGAAGTTCGTTGCAATGAAACTTGATTCGTAATTGCGGCACCGTCAACTAGCCATCCAATTGCTCCCATATCGGCCCAGTTTAATGCAGGATAATTAAAAACAGAAGCATATTTAGCTTTCCCTTCGTGAAGCGCTTGAATAAACTGTTCGCGACTAACTCCTAAGGTTTCAGCAGCGCTGTATAAATAGAGCCCATGTCCTCCTTCATCCTGTATTTTAGCTAATAATATTTTCTTACTTCTCAATGAAGGAGCACGAGTAATCCAATTTCCTTCAGGCTGCATACCAATCACTTCTGAATGTGCATGCTGAGACATTTGTCGAATTAAATTTTGACGATATTCCTCCGGCATCCAATCGCGCGGTTCGATTTTAATTTCTGCATTGATTTTAGATTCGAAATCAGCAAGTAATTGTTCTGTTGAGGGTGCAACTATTTCCATGTGTTTCTTTGTTAAATTTTAAGCGTCGCAAGAAAAAATATTGGCGACTAAATATCTTAACAAAGAAATTAATATTGCTTAGAATGGAATATGATTAAATGCAATTGAAAACATGATTTAGGTCATGTATTTTGGTGAGCAAATGTGATATTGTTAAAATGATGTTTAGATAATGACAAAATGTAAATTCTCTATTTTGTCTCCTTCAATGATTTTTATAATATAATTGCCCTTAGTTAAAAGTGGTAAAGTAGCATTCGAAATAGTATCATCATACTTTTGAGTTGAAATTAATTTGCCTTCAGTGGAGAAAATCTGAATAGTTGGATGAATTAAAATCCGATTAAAATTTAGTTGATCATTCGATTGCGCAGGATTTGGATAAACCTCAATGTTTTTATCATTTTGCACTTGTTTTAAGTCTAATTGCCCTTCTAATAATCTTACAAGACCTTTTGAATAGGTACCAATCCAAATATAATTGTTCGAATCTTTTGCAATAGATAAAATGTGGTTCTCAGGAATTCCTGAATTGGAAACAGTATAGTTTTCCCAAAGTGAATTATATGTTTTAACCGATAAACCATTTTGGTGGGTACCAAGATAGAAGTTCTGGGAATCGTCAATAATCATGGTTGTTAAACTATTGGATGCTAATCCAGAATTACTACTATTTTGTAATAGCCACGTTTGATTTCCAGTATCTGTGAATAGTCCTTGTGCTGGACTTGCATACCACGGCTTTCCGAGTTCATCTATTTGAACAGTCGCAACAGAATTATCAGGAACTCCAGCATTCAGAATTGTGTAATTAGAAAGAATTCCGTTGATGATGTATATTAATCCACCATTTATTGTTCCGATATACTTATTGTTTTGACTATCAATTCCAATTGAAGTTATGTTATTGGACAAAATTCCAGAATTTGCAATGGTCCAAGTTTGCCAATTTGTGTCATTAAACATCGTTAATCCTTCCACGGTGCCAATCCATTTATTTCCTGCTGTATCAATAGAAATAGCGCGGATAAAATTGTCTGGGATGTTTGAATTGAAAGTGGAAAATTCTTGCCAATTGGAACCATCATATTTAAATACTCCTCCTAATGTTGTTCCAACCCAAATGTCGTTGTTATAATCTACTGCTAACGCCCGAATGTAATCATCTGTTAAACCAGAATTAGTTGTATTGAAAATTTCCCAAGATCCGTTTGAAAGATGCGCCAATCCATGATCTGTGCCTATCCAAAGTTCATTTGTTCGATCAACTATTAGGCAACGAACTGTATTATTTGGTAAAAGTGAATTGGATTCATCGAAGATTTCCCATTCGGTTATTTGACCATAAAAAAAACTTCCACTGCATAAATACAGTGGAAGAAATAGAACTATTATTTTTTTATACATTTTCAGAATTATTCAATAATCATTCTTGTAGTGTAATTTTTTCCTTCGAAAAAGATATTGAATAAATAAACACCTTTAGACAAAGAACTTTGATTCATTTGCCAAGTATTTAAACCTATTGCATGATTGATTTCTTCTGAATAAACTACTTGACCAACTAAATTAAGAATTTCAGCTTTTAATGAACCAGGATAATTAGTTTCAAATTCAATATTGAATTTACCATTATTTGGGTTTGGAGCAATTTTAATTGATTTTTTGAATGGAATATTTTCTCCAATTCCAGCACAGGATAAAACAACTGCTTCCACAGGAACTAATGCACTTGAACATGTGCTGTTTGAAGTCAAGATTTCCCAATCATAGAAGAAGTAATAATAAGACGCTCCAGCTGAAGCCCCATTTATTGAAACAATGTTTGGAATTTCATATGGATAAGTAGCACTGTTGTTATTTCTGTACAAACCTGTTGTTGTAATATTTTTTCCAACAAGTCTCAAATTTGAGTCAATTGGAACATTGAAATTCAAGGTTGCACGACTCGATCCAGCAGGAACATTTACTGTTGTTGTTGCTAAAACTTGCGCAGTTTCATCCTGTAATTGAATCGTTACATTTCCAGCAGATTGTGAATATAATAATACGGACTCTAATGTGAAATTGGTGTAACTGTTAAATACTTCGTATTGCTCAGAAGTCACATATCCACCACCACCAATACCATTTGTATATGGTTCTGCGTGAATTGAATCAAGGTATGAATCTGTGTTTTGAGCAAAATAAGTTGCAGATGTAGTTAAAATAGGGGTTGTAAAAGTGTTTCCATTTCCAACATAGATGTTATTACTGTCATACCATGTAATATTTCCACTTGAAGTTGCATTTAAAACAACCGAACCTGAAATACATACTGTATCTCCAATTGCAACAGGTGCATTAGGTACAACATTGTTAACAATAAAAGGCAGTGATGTACTCACTCCACAGTAATTTGTTACCTCACATGTATATGAATCAGGTTGTGTTACTGTAATTGACTGAGTTGTTGCTCCGTTAGACCAAAGAAATGAACTTCCAGCTGTTGCAGTTAATGTTATTGATTGACCGTCACACAAGTTATTAGAATTGTTTGAAGAAATCTCAGGCAAAGCCAAAGATCCTGAAGGTAATTGCTGCGTTAACGTAACAGGTACGGCGGTCCAGTTGTTGTCCTCATTTTCTTCTAGGAAAATATTGTTTTTGTCAACTTCTAAAACTATGTAGTAATCACCATTACATGTATTTGCAGGAACATTAATCCACATTCCATCTAAATGTTTACCATAAACATCTGTCCAGCCAGAAGAAATTCCTTGCTCAACAACCGAACAATTATAATTTCCTCCACCGAGATTCCAATTTGGAAAATCAACATTATGCAGCGTGTTTCCTCCTAAATAAACAGTGTTATTATCTCTACAATGCCCGTCATAAGTACTGCCTGTTGACCCACATTGTCCATAGTCCATTAAACAAAAACCAATTTTTGCTCCTGTTCCAACAATTGGCCAATTTAAAGGATTTGGATCTGTTGTTTGAATTCTTAAGGTCATAACTGCCCAATCATCAACGTGATTATGTCCGTGGGAAGGATGGTAAGTTACACTTCCGGCATAATGATCTTCGTAACTCATTGCGTTTCCATTTTTATGGTAAATTCTTTGTGTAATAAGTTGCTTTGGATTTTGAAAACCATTTGGACATGTAAATTGACCAGTTGATGGCACATTAAAAACGGTATCGTTTCCACAAAGAAATGTTCTATTTCCAAAGTCATCTTGACCTCTTACCGTAAATGAACCATGACCAATGTTTGGCGTAGAACCAGTAACTCTTAATCTACCATCATCAGATCCTTGTCCAGCATAATTCGTTCCAGCGCCAGTCTGAGGGTATTCGATATACCCACCGTTGCTGATACCTTTCCAAGAAGCTGTGATATCGGGCAATAAAAGGCAATTTGCGGAACCATCTTCACAAAGACAAGAAGTTGCATTTGTTGTGGTACATTGTGAGTTGGCTTGATATGAAATAAAGCTTAAAAAAGTGAATAGTATTATTTTTCTCATAGTTAGTAGTTTAAATTCCCGAAGCTAAAATAAGTAAAAAAAAGTAGTTAAAACATTCTTTTTTAATCGGATGCGTTTTTTATAGATAGTAATATTTGATCTTGAAATGTTTTAGCTTTTAAATGACGAAAAATAGAAATAATATTTTTTTTGTTTCAGTGCATTTATGACTGTATATTTATGCACAATCTTTTAATATAATTTACATTTTTAAACATGACACGGCTAGAAATTGAGGATTCAACTATTCAGATAATAAATGATTCATTGAGTTATTTTTTAGAGAAAGATTTAATTGATGAAATAATTAAAATTGGGCAATTAAAAAATGTTTCAACTGACGAATTAATACTTAATGTTGGTGATACCATGAAGATGATTCCCATTGTTTTAAAAGGTTCAGTAAAAGTCTCCCGTGAAAATGAAAATGGCGATGAGCTATTGTTGTATTATATTGAAGGTGGCGATACGTGCGCAATGACATTGCAATGTTGTGTGCGTCAAACGGCAAGTGAAATAAAAGCAACAGCTATGGAACCATCACTCTTGTTAATGATTCCAGTTGAAATGATGGAAAATTGGATGAGTAAATACAAATCTTGGAGGGAATATATTTTACAAAGTTATCATACGCGATTAACAGAATTGATGGAAACTGTTGATGCAATTGCATTCATGCGCTTGGATGAGCGCTTGAAGAAATACCTTATTGATCAAGCTAAATTATTAGGTAGTTTGGAAATCCATCATACACACCAGCAAATTGCAGAAGATTTGCATTCGTCAAGAGTTGTTATTTCACGCTTATTGAAACAATTGGAAATTAAAGGAGAAATTAAATTACATCGAAACAAAATTATTCTTGGGTCTATCTAAAAGTTAAGTTAGAATTATGTTGTTCCATAAAACTAACCTTGAAATTAATCATCCTCATCAGCGGGATAATAGAAGATATGAATTCATCAAGGGTCGATAATTCTAGTTTACTATAACATTGGGAAATAAAGGGAGAAATTTACATCCAGCAAAAAAAAAATAGACAGAATTTAACAATCCAATGTTCAATTAATTTTGTTTTATTTTTTTAAAACTTTTTATTTAACGTATATTTGAAAACGTTTAACTTAATATTAATTAAAATATGAAAAAAATTTTACTTTCAATTGGAGTTGTTTTAACTTCTTTAGTATCTAACGCACAAGTTGATACATTAACAGAGTTCTTTACAGGAACACCAACAATTTATGGAGCTGCTGTTGCTGATGGTGGTGGTTATGTTACTGGAAACAATGGTTATGGTGATATCGCAAAAGGAATGCGTTTTAACAATGCAAATGGTATAGTTAATGGTGGAACTATTTCAAATGTTTTACTTTGGGCACCAGTTATCACTAACAATGGTGGTTCTTTTACAGTAACAGTTCACGAATACCTTTCAGCTACTGCTTTAGGAGCTGTTTTAGGAAGTGTAACTATTCCTTTGAGTACGGTTGATACTACTCTTGCAACTGGTTATTCTCTTGCAGGTGGACTTCCATACAACGTGAATGCAACTTTCTCAGCACCAATTACTATTCCTGCATCTAAGGACATCGTAGTTTTAGTTTATCTACCAACTGTTGTTGGAGATACTATTGCATTAGTTTCTAACACTTCTGGTGATTGGGCAAATGCTGCAACTCACACGTTTGAAGTTTGGAGTGATAATACAGTTCATGATTTTGCTTCTGCATGGGGTGGTGGTGTAAATGTTGCTATGGCAATTTTCCCTGTTGCAAACTTTGTTCTTGGAGTTGATGAAAACGAAATTACAACTTCAGTTTTCCCTAATCCTGCTAATGATGTATTGAACTTTAACTTATCTGTTAATGCTACTTCTGTTTCTATTATTGGAATGGATGGAAAAGTTATCTCTACTGAGGTAATCAATGCTAATACAGCTGCAGTAAATGTTTCTAACTTAGTTTCAGGAGTTTACTTCTATGAAATCGCTACTGAAAACGGTTCTTTAGTTCGTAACACTTTCGTTAAAAAATAATTAAGATTCTCTTAATATGAACGGGGCTATTTTTAGTCCCGTTTTTTTTTGCCTAATTATTTAATTTGAGTGGGTGGAACTTGCTTCTTTGAAGCTTCTTCTTTATCTCAGGGCACAAAAAAGCCCCATTCAGTGAATGAGGCTAA
>JBILYS010000341.1:0-2877 GCA_044377625.1 Crocinitomicaceae bacterium | reverse complement strand
TTCATTCGAATTGGCGTCTAATGCATCTGTAAGCATTAAAGTTAATTGGGAAATCCGAGAATTAACTTCCTTGGTTACAATAGCGTGAAGATGTTCTTTATCCATTTAAAATTGAGTCAAAACTTTTTTCTTATTGCTGTAAAATCACTTTTATTGAAAAGAAGATGATGAATTTTGGTCTTGGTTGATTTGTTAAATTGATAAATGAGGTAAAACATCATTATTAAATTCACAACATTATAAGTCAAAATTGCACCGTGAACGCTGTAAGATTTAATTAAAAACCAACCCATTCCAATACAAAATATATTTCCGAGGAATGATGCTCTTAAGTTGATTATTAATTGTCCTTTACTTGCATAATACTGTGAAATAATAGCTAATACTGAAAATGATAAAATAGTAATACTTAAAGGGAATAAATGAGATTTTACTTCTGTAAAGTCTTTCCCAAAAATAAAGGAGTAAAAATCAGAAGGAATGATCAGTATTATTGATGTTGCGATAATACTCAAAAACAAACTTAATTTGATTGAATTAAGGGTGAATTTTGTTTTCATTGATTCATCCTTCTCGTTTACCAATTTTGCTAATAAGTTAGTGCTTATTCCTTTGCAGATCACCCAAACCGATTCAATTATAGAGATGGAAATTGAGAATACACCTAAAACTTCAATGCCTTTCCATTTTTCTATTAAATAAAACAGATAGCGATAATTTAATAATTGGGAGAAATTATTTATTTGATTTTGAAAACCATACATAAACATTTCGGAAAATAGTTTTTCATTGTTTTTCAAGTTTTTGAATGAAAGATATTTTCCAATATAAAGTAATCCAATAATTGCCGCAAGGCTATATGAAACAACGTATGATAGGTAAACTGCATCAAGGTTTTTCTCGTTGAAAAGTAAAAAACAAATTCCAATTGAAAGAATTAAAAAAATGCTTTTTGAAAATTCAATTAAGTTATGTTTTGAAATTTGTTCATGTCCCACCAAAAGGCTTTGGAAAATACTTATTCCTCCTTGTAAAAAGGAAATTAGAAATAACTCTTCAATTAATCTAAATGGTGTTAAATCTAAATAGGTAATTATAAAACTAAAAATTAGAGCAATAAGAAAATTCCAAATAAAAGAATAAATAAAAAGTTTAAGATTATTGTATTTAGATGCAAGATAAATTAAACTTGGACCGCCTACAATTCCTTGTATTATATTAATCAAAGAAACCGAAACTAATAAAATGGAGATTTCACCTCTTGCATATTTGCCTAAATAATAAGCAGTGATAACGACAATAAGAAAGTTAATAATAGAACTTAATCCTTTAACGAAAATTGTTTCAATAATCTTTTTAAACATAAACGGCTTAAACTCTTAATCAAAGATTAAATATAACGACAAAGGATGAATTTTGATTAATTAAGATGAAATGATTAAAAATTACTTTTTTACGACTTTTTTTTAAAACTTGACCTGCAATCTTTTCTTGTTCCACATCTGCCGTTGCTCTTTCGGTTTTCTAATTGTTACCAACCGAACTATAAGCTTCATTCGAATTGCTGTCTAAAATATCTGAAAACAACAAAATTACTTGCGAAATTTGAGAATTAACTTCTTTATTTACAGTATTAAGAATGTGTTTTTATCCATTAAACTGGTTATAAAGTACTGTTAATTGTGCGAGAATTTTTTCATCGGAGTACTGCAGTGAATTGGAGCGAATGATGTCTGCGTCAAAAGTTAATCCTTCAAGAATTTTTTCCATTCCGATAGCCAGTGACAATGGGTCGTTGATTTTTACTTGAATTCCCATTTCATGAGGCAATTCAAATCCAATTCCAACAGGTGTTGTAATGGTCGGAATGCCACATGCCCAAGCTTCAGCTAAAACAATTGAGAATGTTTCGTAAGCGGAAAATAAGATAAAAGCATCTGATTGTTGGTAATAAGAAACGAGTTCTTCGGGAGTACAAGGTCCACCTAAATTTATGAGCGTTGTCAACTCTTTTGAATCAACTAATGCTTTTAATTCAGTTGTTGATTCATCAGAAATGATTGTTAATTTGAAATCAGTATATCCTTTATCTTTCAATAATGAAACTGCTTCAATAATGCCAATTGGGTTTTTCAAAGCTTTATCGAGCGTTGAAATGTGAAGAAAATGTTTGATTGTCGATGACTTTTTTTCTTTTGGTACAAAAAGGTTTGTATTTATGGGATTTGGGATTACTTGAATGTCTTTATCAACAAAAAAAGTGGCTAAATCCCGTTTCAAAAAATCGGAAACAGCAATTAATTGATCAATGTGTTTTTTCGTGTATTTCAAAATGAATTTATCCTTTAACGACCAGCTATTTCTTTTCTCGGTTCTATAATAAGAACCATGTTCTGTAACAATTAATGGACATGAAAACTTCTTTTTTGCACGGACATATAAGTATCCTTTTGGAACAATAACATGGGCATGAATAACATCAACCTGCTCAATTAAATTTAAACCAAACTCAAAGGCTTTGTCTTGTTCTTTCCTTCTTGAAAGGAAGTTTGAACCTTTCGGATGATAAACTACAATTTCTTTGAGGTTGCCAGATTCAGCAACGGAACAGTCAATATCCTTAAGTTCAGGATCAGCAACGGTATATAAAACTGTTACTTTAAAGGAATCAGCGAGTAATTGAGCTTGACGTTGAACAAAATTACCCAAGAATGGAGTAAATTTATTGGGATACCAAGAACTTAATATGAGAATATGTTTTTCCTTTTCAATCATTCAAAGGACAAAATACGGATTATACTAACGTCTTTTCAAAAACCGACTTAACTTGTTCCAAAGCAAAATCGATTTCTTCTTTTGTTGTATATCGCGAAAAAG
>JBILYS010000340.1:0-2882 GCA_044377625.1 Crocinitomicaceae bacterium | reverse complement strand
AGGATTCAAATTTATTTTTCTTGGCAAGAGCGATTTCAAGCATCCGGATGTAATTTATTTTAACCAATTTTTAAAAGATGCAGGGATTGAAAAGGAGGTTAAATTGTTTGATACGTTCGTTTCAGCCGAAGAATTTGATGCATACCTAAAAGTAACAGATTTAATTTGGCCAATGGTGCATCCCAATACACAAAGTGCCGACGAATATTTTAAGAATCAAATTTCTGGCGCAATGAATGTTTCTTTTGCCTATAAAATACCGATGTTAATTCATCAAGAATACGGCATTCAATGGGAAGATTTTTCAAATTCAATAACCTATAACTTCGAAAACTTTGCGCAAAAAGTGCAAGAAGGATACGAGCATAAAGAAGATATTCAACGAGCACTAAGAGAAAATGAAAAGTTTGATCCACTATATCAAGAGAAGAAATACCTTGAATTTATTTTTGATAATTAGTTCACTTCGAAATAGTCTCTAATCACCTTTGCTTTTGCATTACCAACAACCTTTGCCAAATCTTCAATGTCCGCAACTTTAATAGCTGAAACAGTTTTGAATGTTTTCATTAAAAGTTCTTGTGTCTTTGATCCAATGCCAGTAATCGAAACAAGTTCTGAAGTTATGGCCGCTTTACTTCGTTTGTTTCTATGGTGCGTAATTCCAAAGCGGTGTGCTTCGTTCCGCATGAATTGAATCACTTTCAAACTTTCCGAACGCTTATCAAGATAGATTGGCAATGAATCACCAGGAAAGTAAATCTCTTCTAAGCGTTTTGCAATTCCAACAATTGCCATTTTTCCACGAAGATCTAATTGCTCTAATGCTTTTAATGCAGCGCTTAACTGTCCCTTTCCTCCATCAATAATAATGAGTTGAGGTAACGATTGATTTTCTTCAAGCATGCGTTTATAACGCCGATAAACAGCCTCTTCCATCGATGCGAAATCATCTGGACCAACAACAGTTTTCACATTGAAATGACGGTAATCCTTTTTACTCGGTTTAGCATTTTTAAAAACAACACATGCCGAAACTGGATTTGTCCCTTGAATGTTCGAATTATCAAAACACTCCATGTGAACAGGTAAATCTACCAAGCGGAAATCGGTTTTAATTTGTTCCATAATGCGATTTGAATGTCGCTCTGGATCAATTATCTTTTCTTGTTTTTGTTTTTCGAGACGGTAAAATTTAGCATTGCGCAACGATAAATCAACCAAATGTTTTTTATCTCCTTTTTGAGGAACGAAGAAGTTGATGCCGTCAAGTTTCAAATCCAATTTTGCATCAAGCAAGACTTCTTTTGAAACGCTTGAAAACCGAGAACGCAATTCTGGTAAAACAAAACTTAAAACTTCTTCTCTCGTTTCGTTTAATTTCTTTTTTACTTCAGCCGTATAAGCGTGAATTATTGCACCATTGTGAATGCATAAATAATTTACAAATGCAGCATCCGGCTCATCGATTAAAGTACAAACATCAACTTGGTGAATTGTTGGAGAAACAATCGTAGATTTTGCTTTATAGTTTTCGAGTGTTTCAAGTTTCACCTTCATTTCTTGGGCTTGTTCAAACTCATGATTTTGAGAATGAGAGAGCATTTTGTCCTTCAAAAACTGAATCACAGAAGTAATGTTTCCTTTCACTAAGTTTTCGATTTGAGTAATTTTCTCGTCGTAATGAATCTTTGTTTCATATGAAACACATGGCGCAAGACAATTCCCAAGGTGATATTCTAAACAAACTTTGTAGCGTTTTTCTTTAATTTTCTTGTCGGCCAAATCATAACTGCAATTTCTTAACGGATATAATTCTTTGATTAAAGAAAGAAGTGTATGCATTACTTTCCCACTTGGATAGGGACCAAAATATTTAGAACCATCTTGAATAACGTTTCTAGTAGAAAAAACCCTCGGAAAGGGTTCGTTTTTGATACAAATCCATGGATAGGTTTTATCGTCTTTGAGTTGAATATTGTATTTGGGTTGGTATTTTTTGATGAGGTTATTTTCCAACAACAAAGCATCCAGCTCCGTATCAACAACCATGTATTGAATATCAACAATGCGTTTTACAAGTAAAATCGTTTTGCCGTTATCTTGTGTTTTATTGAAATAAGAGGCAACTCTTTTTTTTAAATTTTTTGCTTTTCCAACATAAATAATCGTTCCTGCAGCATCAAAATACTGATATATTCCTGGTTTTTCGGGAAGCGTTTTGAGTTTTAACTGAAGGTTTTCTTTGGAAGACAACATTCAACAAAAATAAGCAATAGATTAAGAAATGATGTTCTTGAGCTTGTCGAAAGACGAATTACATTATACCTATGTGTTCTATGTGCCACTTCGATAAACTCAGTGCATCTTTATGTGGTTAAAAAAGAGTGATGAGTGTTGAGTTTAGAACTAATAGTTTAAATTTCTATGTGTCCTATGTTCCTATGTGTTTAAAATTACGAAAGCCGAATTTGTCAGTCTTTATTAATAATCTCAAACAACTCATTCAAGTTAGGAGAAATGATAATTTCTATTCTTCTATTTTTTGCTTTGTCATTTGGATCAACAGGATGAAATTCAGAGCGGCCTGCTGCCATCAGTTGTGCTGGATTCATTTTTGAATTTAACAGCATTATATCCACAACTGAAGTTGCTCTTAATACGGATAATTCCCAATTCGACGTCGGATGCGTGGCACTTACTAATTTATCAGTATCCGTATGACCTTCAACAATTATTTCTAATTCTTTTTCTACCTCAAGTACTTTTGCCAATTCAATAAGTGCTTTTTTACCTTGCGCTTCAACGTCTGTTTTACCCGATGCAAAAAGTAATTTAGCTTCCATACTTACATAGATCTTCCCGTTTTTCTGGATAACAGA
>JBILYS010000339.1:0-2889 GCA_044377625.1 Crocinitomicaceae bacterium | reverse complement strand
TCAATTGATACTTCCTGTTGATTTCAATGCGAATTCATGTTTTATTCGCTTGCGCTATTTACAAGAGAATGAAAATCAATTGGTAACGCCTATTTCTGGCGATCATTGGGGAGAAACTGTTGATTTATTACTTGGTGTAAAAAATCAGACGCAAGTTACTGATTGCACGTGTAGCGATCCTTATTATATTGATATTAATGGTAGAAGAGTTGCTTCACTTCATTTAGCTCCTTCAGGAACTTATATTTATGTGTGTGGTGAATGCTCATCAAAAATCGTCTTTATTCGAGAGTGATTTTTCCAAAATAGGGATAAATAAATACTGCCGAATATTTATTTACCTTGTTTATCAGTGAGTTACATTAAAGGCATGTTTTTTATTAAAGGCATTATTGAGAATTATGAGCATAAAACTACTTACTTTACTGACGTCATTTATTTTGTTATCATGCGCACTGCATGCTCAAAAAAAGATTAGTTACAAAACGACTGATGATGGTCTAATGTATGCTATCGTTGTGAAGAATAAATCTGGCAGGCCGGTTCAAAAAGGGGATATGGTTCAAGTGAACTACATCTCAACGTTGAGTGACACGGTTGAGATTGCTCGTTCTCAAAGCAAAGAAACTCCTTATGAATTTGTTGCAGGTAATGGTGATGTGTTGAAAGGCATGGATTTAGCTGTTTTGCAAATGAAAATTGGTGAAAAAGCAAAGTTCATTCTTCCGTCTCATTTGGCGTATGGAAATAAAAAATTTGGTAAGGTTCCTGAAAATGCACGCATCAGTATGGAAATAGAAGTACTTGGTACGTATCCAGCTTTTTACAAAATAGATTACAATAACCTTCAACGCACCAAGTCAGGGTTGGAATACGTACACCTTTTCAATAACAAAGAGGGCGCACGTGTCAAAAAAGGGAATTATGTTGCAATTCAATATACGGGTTACATCATTGAGCCAAATGGCAAAAAGAAAATCTTTGATTCATCGAATAAAAACGGAGCAGCAGTTTTAGTTCAAGCAGGAGTAAACAAGTTCATTACTGGTTTGGACGAAGGAATTTGCCTCATGAATGTTGGAGACAGTATGTCCTTTGTGATTCCTGCCAAACTCGGTTATGGTGCCAAAGCCAACCAACTGGTTCCAGCTAATAGTATGCTCGGATTCGATGTCTTTATTCAATACCAAATAGATCCATTTTTTGATGAAAGCAAAATAAGCTATACAGCAGATAAAGACTTAGGTTTTCAGTATTGCTTTGTAAAAGATTCTGTTGGGCCAGTTGCACAACTAAATGACAATGTTTTTGTGAACGTAGTAGGTTATTACCTCTTAGAAAATGGTGCTAAATACATTTTTGAATCATCGTACGAAGAAAAGAAACCACAACATTTCCGCTTGAATAGATCTGTAGAAAACCCTGCATGGTTAAAGCTCTTGCAAATGAGCAGTGTTGGAGACAAAGTGGTAATGGCAATAGAGCCGGAAAGAGCGCGCATGGAATTAAAGAAATTGATTCCAGAGAATGTGACGGTTTTCTTTGAATATACCTTAGAATCGGTACAAGCGCCTTCTTTCTTAGCAGGGACACCTTTAGATACAATTCGCACGGCATCAAATGTTCTGGTAATGCCAATGGTGAAAGGAAGTGAAGTAAAAATTGATACAAACGTGGTGGTGTTTATGCATTACACGGGTTACACCATTGACTCTTTGGGTATCAAGCATGTATTTGATAGTTCATTTGACCGCGGAGAGCCATTCTTACTAGAGCCAGGCGCGAAAAAAGTAATTACAGGGTGGGAAGAAGCTGTAATGGAAATGCATGAATTGGATCAAGTACGAATTGTGGTGCCTGCAGAAGCGGGTTACGGAACAAAAGGTGTGCCGCCATTGATTCTGCCGAATGAAACACTGTATTTCGATTTGTATGCAGTGAAAGTATTGCCGAAAAAATCAGGTACTGAAAGTGAACAAGTTAATGTAATACAAGAGTGATATGAGAGGAGTGGTACATATATTCAGTTTAGGGATAATTTTTTCCTTATTGTTGGCAACTCATGCTTTTGGTCAAGATCCTAATTTTGAACCATTCAAGGATACAGTTCCCAAAGGGGTAAGTGTTTCACCACCTTCAGTGCGTTTCAATTTAAAATCGGGAACGTCGCAATCGAAAAACATTAAGATTACGAATGATACTGACTTTCCAAAAACATTTGAAATCAAAGCACAGGATTATTTGGCTGAAGATATCAACCGTGATGCTCAAACGTCAATCGTTCCGGAAGATTACAAATACGGTTTAAAAAAGTGGTTATTTGTAACACCTTCTTTGGTGACGATTCAACCAGGTCAAAAGGCAAATATCAATGTATTGCTAGATGTGCCTGCAGGAGATGAATTTGCACATGCGGCTTGGTCCATGATCATTATTGATGAAGTGAGAGACCGAAAGGAATTGAATATCCCTAATGCAGGTGGTGATGCTATGGGGTTGGGTATTATTCCGAGCATGGGATTTGGAATCTTCGTTTATCAGAATCCGCCAAATGTTAAAAATAATTCAGTCGAATTGACTGGTTATGCAATCGATCCTACAAAGAAAAAGATTACCATGAAAGCATCTAACAAGGGTGATGGTATTGGATTCTGCACGTATTACGTGGAATTATTGAACATGGCAACAGGTGAGACGTTTAAAATACCTGCTCAAACAGCAACGCTTTTACCGGGTTCCACGAGGGAATTTGTTATTGAATTACCAGCATTGTCATCTGGAAGTTACAATGCCTTGGGGGTCCTTGACTTCGGAAGCAAAGAATATGTAGAAACAGCGGAATTGGATTTTGCGATTCCATAATTGGACATCAAGACAGCAGGATTTTAG
>JBILYS010000049.1:0-8336 GCA_044377625.1 Crocinitomicaceae bacterium | reverse complement strand
CATTCTCCAAATATCTCCGGATTCAACGTTGTTTTCTAAAAGTGTAGCGCCGTTTTGGTCAATTACTTTCACTGTTCCATTTGCTTTTATTTCAAATGTTTTATCGTGTGAACCATATTCTTCAGCTGCTTGAGCCATTAAACCAACATTTGGAACTGTTCCCATTGTAACAGGGTCAAAAGCACCATGTTTCTTACAGAAATCAATTGCAACTTGATAAATTGTCGCGTAACTGCTATCAGGTAAAATTGCTTTGGTATCTCGTGATTTTCCGCTAGCATCCCACATTTGACCCGAATTACGAATCATTGCTGGCATTGAAGCATCAACAATCACATCACTCGGTACATGTAAGTTGGTAATTCCTTTTTCTGAATTAACCATTGCTACATCTGGACCATTTTCAAAACATGCTTTAATATCCGCTTCAATTGCAACCTTTTGATCTGCAGGTAAAGTTTGAATTTTTGACAATAAGTCGCCAAATCCATTGTTAACATCAACTCCTAATTCTTTTAAAATAGCACCATGTTTTTCAAAAACTGTCTTGAAGAAAACTTTCACTGCGTGACCAAAAATAATTGGATCAGAAACCTTCATCATTGTTGCTTTCATGTGCAATGAAAACAATACGTCTTTATCTTTTGCATCTTGTATTTGAGTTTCTAAGAAAGAAATAAGTTTCTTTTTGCTCATTATTGTCGAATCAATTATTTCCCCTGCTTTTAAAGGAGCATCTGCTTTTAAAATTTGAGCAATTCCATTTTCATCTGTAAACTCTATTTTATAAGTTCCTGCATCTTTCAATGTTATTGATTTTTCATTATGAAAGAAATCTCCTTCTTCCATATAAGAAACATGCGATTTAGAGTCAGCACTCCATTTTCCCATTGAATGTGGGTGTTTACGCGCATAATTTTTTACAGAAAGTGGCGCTCTTCGATCAGAATTTCCTTCTCTTAAAACAGGATTAACAGCACTTCCTTTTATTTTGTCATATCTTGATTTAGCCAATTTTTCAGCATCATTAGTAGCTGTTTCTGGATAATCAGGAATTTTATATCCTTGGCTTTGAAGTTCTTTAATCACCTCTTTTAATTGAGGAACAGAAGCACTGATATTTGGTAATTTAATAATGTTTGCATCTGGAGTAGTTGCTAATTGCCCCATTTCTGATAATGCATCACTTACTTTTTGATCATCGTTTAGGAAATCTGGAAAAACTGCCAATATTCTAACTGCCAATGAAATATCTTTCGTTTCAATTTCGATACCAGCTGGTTCCGTAAATGCCTTAACGATTGGTAAAAAAGAATATGTAGCTAATGCTGGTGCTTCGTCAGTTAATGTGTAGGTTATTTTTGATGCTGAAGTATTCATTTGGTCTATTTTTAAGCAATAATCATTTGATTTCTGATAGTTGCAAATGTACTGTTTTTTTAGAATTTATTGAGTTGCAAATGTTGACTTTTTCTTACTGCTGTTGGTTTAAAAATTCAATCATTTTGGCAAATGCCCGTGCTCGATGACTTACTAGATTTTTTTCTGATAAATCCATTTCAGCGAACGTTTTACCTGTATCTTCTGGTTCAAAAATCGGGTCGTAGCCGAAACCATCTTTTCCCGATTTTGAAAGAGTAATTCTACCATTTACAATTCCTTCAAATTGATATTTTTTACCATTCAAATATAATGCGATCACCGTTCTAAAACGCGCAGATCTGTTTTCATTCCCATTCAGTTTGGAAAGTACAAGTTCCATATTTTGATTTGGGTCTTTCATTTCACCAGCATAACGTGCAGAATAAACTCCTGGTTCGCCATTTAGCGCTTCAATCTCCAAGCCTGTATCATCTGCAAAACAATTCACATTATAATGATCAATAATGAACTGCATCTTTTGATTGGCATTTCCCTCCAAAGTTGGAGATGTTTCAGGTATTTCATCAAAACATTCAATATCATCTAATGTTAATAGTTGAATTCCTGAGGGAACAAGAGATTGGATTTCTTTGGCTTTATTGTGATTATGTGTGGCGAAAATTAGTTTCATGAGAGAAGTTTTGTATTCTAAAAATGGAATTATTCTAATTCAATAGGTTTAAATAGTTCTGTTGATTCGCCTTAACTGAATATCGTTCCTCAACCGTTTTTCTGCCCGCTTTACCTAGTATATTTCTTAGTTCTTTGTCCGTTAGAAGAAGTATTAATTTTTCTTTCCATTCTTCCAGTGAACTCGCAATAAACCCATTGATCCCATCTTGAACAATTGTTGTATTAACGCCAACTGGCGACATAATTGTTGGAATTTCAAGCGCCATATATTGTAACCCTTTAAACCCACATTTTCCTTTTGACCAAATATCCTTTTGCAAAGGCATCACACCAATATTCATTTTTGCCAAATCCACTATTTCAGTTTCTTTTTGCCATTTTATGAACTGTAATGAGCGCAATTCAAATGTTGGTTTTTCATTGGAAATAACTAAGAAAGTAAAATCATACGTTTGTTCCAATTCTTTTAAAACTGGAATTAATTCATTCAAATAATGCATTGTCGTGTGCGTGCCAGTCCACCCAATGACAGTTTTACTTTGTGCATGATTACATGAAATAGAATGATGAAACTCGGTGTCAATAGTAGTCGGAATAATTTGAACATTTGAATTGTATTGCTTTGCATAATTGGCCAAATAATCATTCCCAGCTGAAATTTTAGATGCCCATTTCATGCAATAGTTAACTTTCCAATACGCTTTTAGGCGATGAAAACGAGCATTTGATTCGCTGTAATTAGACAACCATATTGCATCGTCAAAATCATAAATATATTTTTTGCGTAGAATTTTTGCTATGATCCATTCAAAAATTGGTGGACCGACATGCGCTACTTCTCTGTGAATGAAAAGTTGATCAGCTTTATGTAATTTGAATAACAAGCCAAAACGTCTGAAGAAACTTGAAACTACTCCCCACATTTTTGTTAAAGTACTTCCATTGTATAATGATTGCCACGTTTTGTAGGTGTAAAAAGAATGAATTTCAATAGAATATCCTTGTTCTTCTAGAAAGGGTAAATATTGTTCAAAACGAAAACGTTGAGACGGCGCTTCACCTTTTGGATATGGAACTAGAAAGAATATTGTTTTCGACATTGAACGCGAAGTTAAGAATTTTATGTTTTTACCCACAGATGGATTTATTTCTATTACCTAAAACTTTAAGATTTATCGATTCAACAATAAAATCCCACCGAAGTCAAAGTTGAAATTTAGTTTCGGCCACAGATGCACAGATTTTTATTTTCTGGTTTTTAATAAATTAATCGTTTTGTTTTCAGGCTTTTTTCTCCAAAGTTTACGATTAATCCAATTCTATTTTCTGAAACTTTGAGGTAATTGATTGTTTGAGCAATTGATTCATCTGTTATTGTGGAAATTGCTTTAACTTCTAATATAATTGAATTAAAAACTACAAAATCAGCATAAAACTGATGGGGCAGGACAATATCCTTATAGGCTACGTTATACTGAACTTCTCTTTCAAAAGGAATATTTGATTCCGAAAATTCATATTGCAAAGCATCTTTGTATACAATTTCTAGAAAACCTGGACCTAAATTATTGTGAACTTCAAAACATTTCCCAATGATTTCGTATGTAAGATCTTTATTCAGATATTCAATAAGCATAATAATTTTTAAATGATAGCTTCTTGAAGATACATAATAATATTAAATAGTTTTCTATTTAATAGTTAAAGTCTGTGCATCTGTGGCCTTTATTTTTTAACTAATTTCTCATAAACGCTCAAATATCTCCTAACACCTTCCTCCAAACCATAAAATTCTCGAGCTCCTTCCATTGTTTTTGATTTTATAAAATTAAATTCTATTTCAAACGATTGAAGGTAAGCAGCATCTGTTAAATCCTTGAGCACTTGTCCAGCTTGATATTTTTCGACAACCAAATCGGTATCCCCAACACCGGCATTGCAAATTAACGGAATCCCCATTGCCATTATTTCTCCTTGTTTTGTTGGTGATGAAGCTTTTTTGGAATATGTCGGGCGTATGAAAAATATGGAACAATCAAACAAACTGATATTCAATGGAACCTCATTGTGTCTGCAAGAAGTTATGATGATATCCTCCAATTTTATCTCTTTTTCTTGTGCTTTATTTATAATAGTCGACGGGTTTTCTCCGGTAACAAATAAAAATTTCGTGGAGGGTTTGGTAGCTTTCAATAGTTTGAAATAATCAAGCATTTCGGATAACATGTACCATGTTCCAATTGAACCAACATATCCTAAAATGAAATCAGTAGGAGCGATGTGCAGTGTTTCCCGTAAGCTAGTTTGATCAGTTTTATTAATTTTTTCAGGATTGAATAATTCTAGGTCTACACAACAAGGAATAACTTCAATTTTTGGTGTCTGTTCACCAAATTCTTTCCAACTCTCTATTTCTTTTTTTCCGTTATACGTTAATGAAATTGTATAATCTGCGTGTTTAAAAAATTGGATTTCTTTCTTTTTGAAATAATCGTAAACTCTTTTAAAGATTGGATTACTCAAATTCCAAATTTTACCATCAATTCTTTCGTTTGCCCAAAAACCGCGCATGTCAAACAGGAATTTAGTGCCATACTTTTTTTTCATACCCAAACCAACCAAAGCAGCAATATAACTGCGACAATGAATGATTTTAAATGCGTGTTCTTTATGAAGTTTATGAGCTAAACGTTTCATTCTTTGCACATCATAAATCGTTGAAAGCAAAGGAGGTTTTTTTGTATAACTCAAAGGATGCCAATTAATTCCTGCAGCATCACAAATGGCTTGAATATGTTCTCGATGTTGTTCAAAACGTTCTTCCTTTTCAAAACTAATTAAGTGAAAAGAATACCCTTCCTTGGATAAACCAGATAAATAGGGCAATACTTGCGACTGACCCAGAGGATCTGTCATGCCATCATAAGATATGTATAGTACGTTTTTATTCATTTATTCTTTCAAAAAAAGTAAAAAGTAAAAAGTAAAAAGTATTTTTCGAAACTATAAACCCTCCGGCAATTGCTCAGGACATCGCTATCAGTTCTAAACTCATCACTCTTATTTAAACCACATAGGCACATAGTCCACATAGAAAATCAAACTTTAAACTATCAGTTCTAAACTCATCACTCATATTTAAACCACATAGCGATGCACTGAGTTTATCGAAGTGGCACATAGTCCACATAGAAAATCCTACTTTAAACTATAAACTATCAGTTCTAAACTCATCACTCATCACTCATCACTCATTTCATCCATTTCGCATACCACATTTGGAACATCAATAAATACCATAATTTAACATCGTATTCTTTTTTTCCTCCAAAAAAATCTGTTTTCAATTTCTCAACAAATTCCCATCGAAAAATCCCTTGTTCCTTGATTTCTTTTGCTTGTAAATGCTCCTCAACCAATTCTCTTAAATCATTTTGCATCCAATGAGCGATAGGAATTGCAAAACCCATTTTTGGACGATCCATCATTTCCTTTGGAAGATAGTGATGCACAATCTCTTTTAAAATATATTTTTTATCACCATTGTGGTACTTGAAATCATCTGGTAAAGTAGCAGCCCATTCTATAACACGATGGTCTAAAAACGGTTCTCGTCCTTCCAAACTAGCCGTCATGGTCGCACGATCTACTTTTTGTAAAATATCATCTACAAGATACGTTTCATAATCGATTGCCATCATGTAGGCCAAGGGCGAATAATTTTCTTTTAACAATTCAGTTGAAAGATAATTTGTTTCTAAACTCTCAATCGAACGATTCAAAAGCACATCTTTTAATTGTTCGTCGGTATATTGTTGGCTTAAACTTAGCATGATTTGTTGGGAGGAAGGATTTCGTAGAATACCTTTCAACTTCTCGTAACGGTTATGAAAATTGTATTTGTTTTTAAGAATTGGAATTTTTTCTGAAGGAATTTTCTCCATTATGCCAGCAATTGATTTACGCACAAACGATGGCATTGCTTCCATTTTTTTACCATAACGCATCAAATAATCATACCGATTATATCCTGCAAAAACTTCATCACCTGCATCAGCACTTAAAGCTACAGTCACATGTTTTCGAGCCATAATGCTCACTAATGTTGTTGGAATGGCACTACTGTCAGCAAATGGCTCATCGTAATAATAAGGTAGATTTACAATTAAATCAGTTGCATCTTTTTGTGTGCATTCAATTTCAGTATGGTCCGTCCCTAGATGTTTTGCAACTTCTTTTGCATAAGGTGCTTCATTCAATCCAATGTCCGGAACGGCAATCGTAAACGTTTTTAGCTTTTCTGTTCGGTTTTTCTGAAGCAATGCTGTAACACACGCACTGTCGTAACCACCACTTAGAAACACGCCAACAGGAACATCAGCAACCATTCGGTATTCACATGCTGAACTTAGAATTTTCTCAGTTTCTATTTTTGCTTCCTCAAATGAAAGTGAAGTTTTAGGTTTGTTATACGCATCGTATACATTCCAATATTGTTTTTTAGCGAGGCTTTGATTTTCAAGCGAAAAAATCATTGAATGACCTGGCTCAAGTTTAAAACAGTTTTCGAAAATGCAATGAGGTGTTGGTACATTTCCATATTGCATAAATGCCGCAACTGCATTAAGATTAATTTTTTTCTGAAAACCGGGATGCTCATGAAATGCTTTCAATTCTGAAGCAAACAGAAATAACCCATCTTTGAAATAATAAAAGAATGGTTTTACACCAGCTCTATCTCGAGCAATAAATACATTGTTGGCCTGATTGTCATATATAACAATTGCGAACATCCCAATAAATTTATCCAGGCAATTTTCTCCCCATTGAGAATACGCATGCAAAATCATTTCTGTGTCTGATCCACCAGTGAAGTGATGTCCAAGAAGAGAAAGTTCCGCTTTGATTTCTTGGTAATTGTAAATTTCTCCGTTGTAGCAAATAGTTAGATTTTCAAATTGCATGGGTTGTTTGCCGTGATCTGACAAATCAATAATTGAAAGTCGGCGATGTCCGAATCCAATTTGTAGTTTAGTTTCATTGATTAACAAAGTGCCACTACCATCTGGGCCTCTATGAACCAGTGTGTTAGACATTCTTTCAAGAATCAATTCTGAAGAAGTTTTAGTGAAATCGAAAAATCCTGTAATACCACACATGTGACGAAGATACGAATTATAAGAAAATTGCGTTTTTCTCAATTAATAATGTGACAATTTTTTAATATTAATGTAATTTCAACATTAATTGAGCATTTCTCAACTTAAGTTGTATAGCACTCATATGAAATTAACAGCAATTAAAATTTTTCCAAAATCTTTATTTATTTGTGCTTGTTCCGCTTTTCTTGTGGCGTCATGTAATTCCTCAAATGAAAAGGAAGAATCCAATCCAAAAGATAAAACACAGGTAATAGTTCCAAGTATATTAGTTAAGAATATTACGTTGAACACTTCAGATACGATCAATGGGAAGTTGCTTTATTCAAACGTGAAGAATGTTTCATTTTCTAAATCAGGAAAACTTGAAATAGAAAATGTACCATTGCTTGTTGGTTCTCATTTTAAATTCAACGAACTTCTTGTAAAATTAAATATCGAAGACGCATTCCTGGAATTAGCGCAAAGCAAATTGTCTTTATCAAAAAACATCCAATCTTTCGAGGAGAAAATAGGAAAAAAGATACCATCTGAATTGATGAAATGGAAAAAATTTGAAGAGGAATTAGCGCCGTCCAAACGCTTACCAGAGTTTCCAAGAATTTTTTCAGAAGAAGAAAAAGCGTTAATCATAGAATATGACATTTATATCCTTTTTTCTAAGCTAAGAAATCAGGAAGATGAAATTGAACATTATTTTTATTTAGCTCCATTTGATGGCGTTATTACAGCTGTTTATAAGAAGCAGAATACACAGATTGCAAAAAATGAAACAGTCTTGAAAATTGCAAAAAAGGATGTTTTTAATGCTGAATTCATTGTTTCTGATTTGAAATATGATGATTTGAAAAAGCTTGAAACGATAGACTTCCTTGATAATAATAACACCAAAATAGGATCAGGAAAGATAAATAAAGCAATTAAATTAAATTCGAACATCAAGCTTATTTGTTCATTTCAAAAAATCAAAGGGACAGAAATAGTTAATAATCAACTTATTCATATTGCAACACCTCTTGGATCGAACAAGGGTTGTTTTTTACCCATAAATGCGGTTAAGGGTAGAGAAGTACTCGTTTTATTGGATGGACAAGAAACAAAAACAAAAGTAAAAATCTTGCA
>JBILYS010000338.1:0-2893 GCA_044377625.1 Crocinitomicaceae bacterium | reverse complement strand
CTAGGGAAAATATTTCCGTTCATCCATTCCTTTTTAAAGCCAAGTGGCTATGTTATTGCCTTAGTTAAGCCTCAATTCGAAGTTGGAAAAGCAAATATTGGAAAAGGGGGAATTGTGAAAAACAAAAGTCTATTTCCAGAAATGTTAGAAGATATAAAAGAAGCCGGAAAAGTAAACAATTTAATTTTTCAAAAGCAAATTGATTCGCCAATCCTCGGTGGTGACGGAAATCAAGAGTTTTTAATGCTTTTTCTCAAAATATAATTGATAGCGCATCAATTCATAATTTGTAATTAGCAATTTATAACTATGTAAAAGTATTTCCATTTTTTTCTTCTTTAGAACAATTCAAAATAACCCTTTTTGTATCTTTGTACTCAGTTATGACAGAAGGAACAAAAAAACCATTCATCGTTAGAGAAATTCGCCAACAATTTCCAGCGCTTCGACAGTTGATTTACAACAAAAACCTTATCTATTTTGATAACGGTGCAACTTCTCAAAAGCCCCAAGTGGTGCTTGATGCAATCAATATGTATTACTCAAAAGACAATGCAAACATTCATCGTGGCGTCCATTTCATGAGTCAACAAGCAACAACGGAATACGAAAAAGCGCGAGTAACAATTCAGAATTACATTCATGCTAAAAAATCGGAGGAAATAATTTTCACAAAAGGAACAACAGATGGGATTAACCTTGTTGCTTTTTCATTTGGTGAATTACTCTCTGCTGGTGATGAAATTTTGATCACAGCAATGGAACACCATTCAAACATTGTTCCTTGGCAAATGCTCTGTCAGCGTAAGAATCTGACCTTACGCGTTGCTCCAATCAATAAAAAAGGAGAATTAATTATTGAAGAATTTGATAAATTATTGAATTCAAAAACCAAATTAGTTGCCGTAACACATATTTCAAATACACTTGGGACAATTAACCCAGTCAAGGAATTAACTGTAAAAGCACATGCTGTAGGTGCGAAAATATTGGTGGATGGAGCACAAAGTATTCAACACATGCCAATTGATGTTGTCGACATGGATTGCGACTTTTTTGTCTTTTCAGGACACAAAGTTTTTGGTCCAACAGGAATCGGTGTACTCTACGGTAAAGAAGCGTTGTTGGATAAAATGCCTCCATATCAAGGTGGTGGTGATATGATTTCGCGGGTTACATTCGAACATACAACCTACAATGAATTGCCTTTCAAGTTTGAAGCAGGAACACCTCATATTGCTGGTGGAATCTGTTTAGGAAAAGCGTTTGAATTTTTGTCCGAATTAGACATGGATGCTGTTCAAAAATATGAAAAGGAATTAGCCGAATATGCACAAGATATGCTTGACACATTCGAAGGATTGGACATTATCGGAGAAGCAAAAAAGAAAACAAGTGTTGTATCTTTTGTGGTTGAGAACATTCATCCATTTGATATTGGAACATTATTGGACAAACAAGGAATAGCAGTTAGAACTGGACACCATTGTACACAACCATTAATGGATTTCTTTCAGATACCAGGAACAGTTAGAGCTTCTTTTGCGTTTTATAATACGCGTGAAGAAGTAGATGTTTTTATAGCAGCTGTTGAGAAAAGTATCAATATGTTGAAATAAACAGAAATGATGACATTAGAAGAAAAACAACAAGAAATCATTGGTGAATTCGAAATCTTCGATGATTGGATGGATAAATATGAATACATCATTGATCTTGGAAAAGAACTTCCGTTAATTGATAAAGATAAAAAAACGGATGATCGCTTGATTCGTGGGTGTCAATCAAATGTATGGCTTGACGCGACAGTTGAAAATGGTAAAATGAAATTCACTTCAGACGCAGATGCAATAATCACAAAAGGAATTATTGGCTTGTTGATTCGTGTTTTGAATAATGAAACACCTGAATCTGTTGCAAAAGCAGATTTACATTTTATAAAAACAATCGGTTTACAGGAACATCTCTCTCCAACTAGAGCAAATGGATTATTGAGCATGGTTCAAAAAATGAAAATGACAGCTTTGTTAAATCTAGACAACAATGCTTAACGAAAATAACAAAATGGAAGACGAAATAGTAAACTTAGAAAATATCGTTGTAGATGTATTAAAAACCATTTACGATCCAGAAATTCCAGTCGACATTTTTGAATTAGGGCTCATTTATGAAGTGAGGATTGACGAAGATAAAAATGTTGAAATTGAAATGACTTTAACATCTCCTAATTGTCCTGTGGCAGAAACAATGCCGAAGGAAGTTGAAGATAAAGTATCCTATATTGAAGGTGTAAAATCCTCTAAAGTAAATATCGTTTTTGATCCACCTTGGGATAAAGACATGATGAGTGAAGAAGCGAAATTGGAACTCGGCTTTCTCTGAGAGCATAGAGCATAGATTTGATTTTTATTCTAAATCCCGAATCACAAATCCCGAATCACAAATCTGGTAAGCATGAGAAGAGTAGTAATTACAGGAATTGGGGCATTGACTCCGATTGGAAATAATTTAGCAGATTATTGGACAAGTTTAAAAAACGGCGTGAGTGGCGCTGCTCCAATAACCAAATTTGACACTTCGAAATTTAAGGCAACTTTTGCGTGTGAACTTAAAAATTACGACGCGAAGGATCATTTTGATGTCAAAGAAATACGAAAATATGATCCGTTTTCTCAATATGCTTTGATTGCGGTTGATGAAGCTGTTCGACATGGAAATATTGATTTTGAAACATTAAACAGAGATCGAATCGGCGTTATTTGGGGTTCTGGAAATGGTGGAATTCAAACGTTCCAAGATCAGATGAAAGAATATTGTGATGGTGATGGAACACCTCGTTTTACACCTTATTTCATTCCAAGGATTTTGGTCGATATTGCTTCAGGAGTAATAT
>JBILYS010000336.1:0-2897 GCA_044377625.1 Crocinitomicaceae bacterium | reverse complement strand
TCCAATAACAAATTGAAAAAACGGTCTTGTTCAAAACAGATATTTTTTTCCTGGTCGAAGAATAAAAAACCAACTTTATCAATTGATATTCTCTCTCCTTTTCTTAGTTGAACATTCCAAGAACCAACTAAATCACCAACAATTTTTGTTGATTCATTGTAATCAATACCATTTGAAACTGCCAATTCTGCTATTAATAAACCATCGTTATTAATTAATTGTCGGTTGAATAGTAAGGATTTTTTTGGTGGTGACATCACACCATTTCTATAATCAATTGAAGCGCCAGTTTGTTTTGCAACAAACCCGCCAAAAGAAGGAATTATCACGCAATTATGGCGTAACAACAATTCTCCAATAAGTTCTTCTACTGATACCATGTGCTAAAGTTAACAATTTACGTCAATCTCTGCAAGTTACGAAAACGAACTAAAAGAGTTACAGCAATTCAAGAACTTTGTCAACGTCTGCTGGAACATCAATATTTGGAGTTTCAATATCCATAATCACTACTTGAATTGAAAATCCATAAAACATCCATCTTAATTGCTCAAGTGATTCTGTTTTCTCTAAAATTGTAGGTTTTAAAGAAGTAAGTGTCTGTAAAACATCTGAGCGATAAGCATACAAACCGATGTGTCTTAAAAAGGGATATTGTTCGTTATTTTTATTCGAATGCTCGGTATTTGGAATTGCGCTTCTACTGAAATACAATGCTTGATTAGTATGATTTACAACTATTTTAATTCGGTTAGGATTTTCAATGTCTTCTTTCGAAATGGCATAATTCCCTAATGTTGCAATTTGTGTTTCTGAAGTTTCAAATGCATCAATTAATTGATCTAATTGACGAAAATCGACAAGTGGTTCATCTCCTTGAATGTTTATTATAACATCCATTTCTGGAAAGTTTTTTGCAACCTCAGCGCATCTATCAGTTCCACTGGGATGGTTTTTTAAAGTCATCATAACTTTCCCGCCAAAGCGGATAACCTCATCAAAGATTCTTTGATCGTCAGTTGCAACAATGATCTCTGAGATTCTTTTTGACTTTTTAGCGCCTTCATAAACACGTTGGATCATCGATTTTCCCTTTAAGTCTATTAAAGGTTTTCCCGGAAAACGAGAAGAGTCGAAGCGTGCAGGAATAATACCGAGTACTTTCATCAAAATTTCATTTGTACTTGAAGCATAAATGTTCTTGGGGCTTGTATATCTCCAGGGCGCGTTGAATATTCTGCATTCAAAAGATTATTAATCATGAAACCAACTCTATAATGTTCTTTAAAATTATATCCAACTCTCATGTCTACAACCAAACTTCCTTTATGATTTAACACTCTGTATTGTTTCAACCCAGGTAATATTTGAGTTCCAAAAACACCGTCTTCAAACGTTTTGTCAATGTTTTCCATAAAACTGTTGTATCTGACAGACGCTCCTATACTTATTTTTTTCCAGGTTGCTTCAACGTCTGCTTTTGCTAAATGTTTAAATCTATATTTTAACATTGTACTCCCAGAATCAGAAAAATTGGATGTATAAGCTGGATCCGAATTCATACTTATCGGATTCATATACGTGTAACCTATTAACGTAACTAATTCAACATCTTTAATTTTTCCTTGACTATTAAAAGAGAACTCAACGCCAGAAATACGTGCTTTTTCAGCATTTTGTGCTTGAAATCCAAGGAAATTTTCTATATATCCAGGATTATTTGGATCAAAGGACAAAGGAATGTTTGGATCTGGAAAAAGGCCAAACGTAAACTCCATCATATTCGAATACTGATTAATAAACCCAGCAACATCAATTAAACCTTTCCATTCACCCATCTTAACTCCTTGCTTGATTCCTATTTCTGCAGCCCAACCTTTTTCAGGCATTAAATTCGGATTTGGAAAGATGTTTAATGCTCCGACACTTGTTACTGTGTATCTTTCAGCAACTGAAGGATAACGAACTCCTTGTCCAAATGAAGCTCTTAAGTGCGTAAACTTTGCGATTTGATAATGAATTCCCAATCTAAATATTGGCGTAACAGGAATTTTATTTGAAGAATCTTTCCCAAAATAGAAATCAGAATCCCCCTTGCGTTTGTCTTGTTCAAAATATTCAAGTCGCACACCAGCGGTTAAATCCAGTTTTCCAATTTTATGTTCATACTGACCATATAACGCTGAATTTGTTGAATGATGATCCCCGAATAAATTTGAATTAACGGAGTTATAGGTTATTGTTGTTCCTGCTGTAAGTACAATTGATTTATTCCAAGTCTTCTGAAATTGATAATCAGCATACGAAACTGATGCAGTAGAACTTTGAGCTTTGTTCGTCATGTTTTGATTGTCAATATAATACAACCTCGTTTTTAAATTGTGCTTATTTGAATATTTATCTGTGTATTTAATATATGGGTCCACACTTAATCTCAGACCAGTATTATAGGTTAAGGTTGAGGCGGCGAGACTTGTATCAGCACCTCCATTTGGAGTATAAGCAAAAGTGTCACTTTGCCAGATTATAAAGTTTCCGGTTTTTTGATATTGAACATTGTATCCAATACCACTTTTTAAATTTCTAAGTTTAATTGGTCGAATAAAAATTGTTCCACTGATTCTAGCGCGATCTTCGGTCTCTCCTTGGCGATATCCTTGGTTTTTAAAAGCTGTTGTGGAAATCGTGTAACCCATGTTTTTCAGCATTTTTCCATGATATGCTTCTACTTGATAAAACATTGGATTTGTTGACCACCATTTTAATGTTTCACGCTGCGGATTTCCATATACTCCTGACATCAGTTTTATTCTTGTATCAGCTTTTGGGCCAGGTTCTCTTTCCGTTAAGGAAATTATTCCATTCAATGCGCCACTACCATATAATACAGATGAAGC
>JBILYS010000337.1:0-2897 GCA_044377625.1 Crocinitomicaceae bacterium | reverse complement strand
AATGGTTCATTCCAACTCAGCAACTTACGAAACGCCTTTTACTGTTTCCGTTGATTTAAATGGTCATGGATGCACAACCGGAATCTCGGCTAGCGACCGTTCCAAAACAATTTTAGCACTAATTGATCCTGCAACAAAACCGGATGACTTAGGAAAACCTGGACATATTTTTCCTTTAAGAGCGAAGAAAGGTGGAGTTTTACGTCGCGCTGGTCATACAGAAGCTGCTACTGACCTTTCACGATTGGCAGGATTTGAATCAGCTGGTGTTATCGTTGAAATCTTAAACGAAGACGGAACAATGGCCCGATTACCTGAATTGTTTGTCATTGCACAAAAATTCAATTTAAAAATCGTTTCAATTGCAGACTTAATTGAATACCGTATAAAAAACGAATCGCTGATTGAGCGTATTGTAGATGTCAAAATGCCAACAACGCATGGAGATTTCCAACTGATTGCTTATAAAGAAATCAACAGCGATCAAGAACATTTAGTACTGGTAAAAGGAACTTGGGAGAAAGACGAAACCGTTTTAGTTCGCGTTCATTCTTCGTGTATTACAGGTGATATTTTTGGTTCTTGTCGTTGCGACTGTGGACCACAATTGCACAAAGCGATGGAAATGATTGAAGCTGAAGGAAAAGGTGTGATTGTATACATGAATCAAGAAGGCCGAGGAATTGGTCTTATGAATAAATTGAAAGCGTATAAATTACAAGAAGAAGGTTACGACACGTTAGAAGCGAATATCAAACTTGGCTTTAAAGGAGATGAGCGTGATTACGGAATTGGTGCTCAAATCATTCGTTCTTTAGGCGTTTCTAAAATGAAATTAATGTCAAACAATCCTACTAAAAGAACTGGTTTAGTCGGTTATGGCTTAGAAATAACAGAGAATATTTCGCTTGAGATTGAAAGTAATATTCACAATGAATTGTACTTGCAAACGAAGCGCGATAAGATGGGACATGTTTTGAAAATGAAAAAATAAGGTAGGTCTGATTGAGATTTACACATCAATTGGTAAATTGATTTAGATAAATTAGAATAATAAAACTCCGTAGGAGTGATATGTTTGTAACGACGGAAGCATTCCGTTGTGCAAAACGTCAACAAAAATCGTTTTTGGCGTGTGTCCGACAGTTGGCGGACCATGACAAAAACATAATTAAAAGAACGATTTAACATAAAAGTGTTTAAGCTAGAATAACACAAATAGTAATAGGTTTGTAAAATCAAAGAGTGAAACAATGTTAATAGCAAAAGGGATATTTAAATCATATGATTCACTTCAGATACTGAAAGGCATTGATCTTGAAGTAAAAGAAGGCGAAGTGATTTCTATAGTTGGTTCTTCTGGAGCTGGAAAAACGACCCTTTTACAAATACTTGGAACATTAGACAAACCAGATCAAGGAACAGTAGAAATTGACGGAATTAATCCATTTACACTTAGTTCAAAAAAACTATCTGCTTTTAGAAACCAATCGGTAGGATTCATTTTTCAATCACACCAATTATTGCCGGAATTCACAGCGCTTGAGAATGTTATTCTTCCAGCATTGATTAAAGGTGAATCTTTGGAAAACGCTAAAATTGAAGGTTTACGCTTATTGGAAATGATTGGCTTAAAAGAACGTTCAGAGCACAAACCAAATGAACTTTCAGGCGGTGAACAGCAACGAATAGCGGTTTGTCGTGCGTTGATTAACCGTCCAAAAGTAATTTTCGCTGACGAACCATCGGGAAATCTTGATTCGCATAATTCAGAAGAATTGCACAAGCTGTTTTTTCAATTGCGAGATGAATTCAAACAAACTTTTGTCATTGTAACGCATAATGAGTCTTTGGCAAATATGACCGATCGTAAATTGGTCATGAAAGATGGTTTTATTGTTTCGGGGAATTGATAAATGAATTTTCAAGAATTAACTGATTTCCTCAATTTCAAGGCGGAACAATACGAAAATCCAATATTCTTAGAAAGTGACCCAATACAACTTCCGCATCGTTTTTCTCAGAAAGAAGATATTGAAATAGTTGGATTTCTAATTTCAACTATTGCATGGGGAAATAGAAAAAGCATCATCAAAAGTGGCGAACGTTTGCTGGAAATCATGGAGCAAGACCCTTTTGAATTCATCAAAACCTACAATTCTGGGAATCTAGAACATTCGAGTTTTGTCCACCGTACATTTAATGTGATTGATTTAGATTTCTATTTCAGAAGTTTGCAAAACATCTACAAAACTGGCTCTTTAGAAAGTGCATTTAAAAACACGAGTTCTATTGATGGAGTTAAAGGAAGAATTATTTCTTTTCGCACTAAATTCATGGAAATTGATCATTTGGACCGCTCTCACAAACATTTGTCAAATCCTTCGAAAAATTCAGCCGCAAAAAGGCTCAATATGTATTTACGTTGGATGACAAGAGATTCTAAAAAAGGAGTAGATTTTGGAATTTGGAATTCGATTTCGACAAGTGAATTGTACCTTCCTCTTGATGTTCACACAAGCAATAACGCGCGTAGACTTGGACTTTTAACACGCAAACAAGACGATTGGAAAGCCTTAGAAGAATTAATGACTCAACTTCAGCTAATGGACCCGAATGATCCTGTTAAGTACGATTTTGCGCTCTTTGGATTGGGAGCTTTTGAGAAATTTTAAATAAAATCACAAGTTTGTTGTCAAATTGAATTTTAAGAATAGACAGCTATATATCCATCATTGCTATTCTGCGTTTTCTGCAGGAACTGTTTTTTTTTATTTTTTTCTCCCGCTGAACCCGCTGAAATACGCGGATGGATATTCAAAAATAGTAGTGTCAATTATTTCAGTAAATCACTATTCTCAAAATTAAAATCTTGAATGAGCACTTGAATTGCTCCA
>JBILYS010000421.1:0-8394 GCA_044377625.1 Crocinitomicaceae bacterium | reverse complement strand
GAGCTTGAGTATCAACTACAGTTATTATTTGAGTACAAGAAGCAGTGTTTCCAGAACCATCTGTTACAGTCCAAGTAACCGTTGTCGCTCCCAATGGGAACGTTGCAGGTGCATTGTTAGTTGTTGATGCAACAGAACAGTTATCAGCCGTGACAGGTAATCCTAAAACTACTCCAGTTGCAACACATGAACCAACGTTAGCAGGAACTGTTAATGCGATAGGACAAGTGATTGTAGGAAGTTGTGTGTCTATTACAGTTACCACTTGAGTACATGTTGAAGTATTTCCAGAACCATCTGTTGCTGTCCAAGTTACTGTTGTATTCCCTAATGGGTAAGCAACAGGAGCATTGTTTGAAACAGAAGCAATAGAACAATTATCAGCAGTTGTTGGAACAACTAATACAACTCCAGTAGCAACACATGATCCAAGATCAGCTGCTACAGTAATTGGAGCAGAACAAGCAATTGTTGGGTTTTGTGTATCAACAACTGTTACCGTTTGAACACATGTAGTTGTGTTTCCTGACCCATCAACAATAGTCCAAGTAACGTTAGTTACACCCAATGGATAAACAAGTAGTGCATTGTTTGTTACAGAAGCAATTGAACAGTTATCAGCGGTTACTGGTGTTCCTAAAGCAACACTTGACGCTGAACATAAGCCAGCAGAAGCATTCACTGTCACGTTTGCAGGACAAGCGATTGTAGGGAATTGATTATCAATTACTGTTACAATTTGAGTACAAGTTGTACTATTTCCAGAACCATCTGTTGCAGTCCAAGTTACAGTTGTATTGCCTAATGGATATGTTGCAGGAGCATTATTTGTAACGACTACTGAACAATTATCATTTGCAGTTGGAATACCCAACACAACACCAATTGCAACACATGTTCCAGCATTAGCAGGAACTGTCACAGCTACGGGACAAGTTATTGTTGGCATTTGAGTATCGATTACTGTTACAACTTGTGTACAAGAAGCAGTATTCCCAGATGCATCAGTTGCAATCCAAGTTACAGTTGTATTTCCTAATGGGAATGAACCAGGAGCATTGTTTGTGACAGAAGCTATTGAACAGTTATCAGCAGCAGTTGGTGCTATTAATAAAACACCAGTTGCAGCACAACCATTAAGATCTGCTGGAACAGTAATTGCTCCTGAACATGCAATAGTTGGTAATTGAGTATCAAGCACTGTTACTGTTTGAATACATGTTGTTATATTTCCAGAACCATCAACTACAGTCCAAGTCACAGACGTAGATCCTACAGGATAAACAGGAAGACCGTTATTCGTAACTGAAGCTATTGAACAATTATCCGCAGTTACTGGGGTTCCTAATGCAACACTAGATGCAGAGCATAAACCAGCAGCAGCATTCACTGTCACGTTTGCAGGACAAGTAATTGTTGGGAATTGAGTATCTGTTACTGTTACAAGTTGAGTACATGTAGCAGTATTTCCAGCAGCATCCGTCGCAGTCCAGGTTACTGTATTAGCTCCTAATGCGAATGCAACAGGTGCATCATTTGTTACAATTACAGAACAGTTATCATTTGCAATTGGAGTTCCTAAAACAACACCAGTCGCAATGCAAGAACCAGCGTTCGCAGGAACAGTAACAGCAACAGGACATGTTATAGTTGGTAACTCAGTATCAATTACTGTTACAAGTTGAGTGCAAGTTGCAGTATTTCCAGAACCATCTGTTACAGTCCAAGTCACAGTTGTATTTCCTAATGGGAATGAACCAGGAGCATTGTTTGTTACAGAAGCAACTGAACAATTATCAGCTGTTGTTGGAGCAATTAATACGATTACAGCTGCACAAGAACCAGCATCTGCAGGTACCGTGATTGCTGGAGAACAAGTTATAGTTGGAACTTGTGTGTCTGTTACTGTAACACTTTGAGTACAAATTGCTGTATTCCCTGCACCATCTGTTACTGTCCAAGTTACAAATGTTGTACCTAGTGGATAAACCACAGGAGCATTATTAGTTACTGAAACAATAGAGCAATTATCAGTTGTAACTGGTGCAGTTAATACTAATCCGACAGCGTTACACGTACCAAATAATGCAGGTACAGTAACATTCGCAGAACACGTAATTGTTGGAACTTCCGTATCAATAACTGTAACAACTTGTGTACATGTTGCAGAATTTCCTTGTGCATCAACAACAGTCCAAGTTACATTGGTAGAACCAAGTGGATAGATTGCAGGAGCATCATTTGTAACAGAAGCAACTGCACAGTTATCAGAAGTCAATGGATTTACCAAAGAAACTAAAGAAGCAGTACAAATTCCTGCATCTGAAGAAACTGTTATATCACCTGAACATGTAATGATTGGATTTTCAACATCTATCACTGTTACAGTTTGAATACAAGTTGCAGTGTTTCCATAAACATCAGCAGCAGTCCAAGTTACGTTTGTAACACCAAAAGGATAGACTGGAATTCCGTTATTAGAAATAAAGACTGTTGTACAATTATCAACCGCAGTAGCAGTTCCAATTGCAACGCTGCTTGCGTTACACAATCCTGGGTCATTACTTACCACAACGTTAATTGGACAAGTAATAACTGGAGGAACAGTATCGATAACTGTTACGGTAGAAAGACATGTTGAAACATTAGAATTGACATCAGTAACTGTAAGAGTTACAATAATTGGAGTTCCAACATTTGAACAATTGAAACTTGTTTGAGAAGCAACTAAAGAAGCAATTCCGCAAGCATCAGTTGATCCATTATCGATCATTGCAGCTGTAATTGTAGCTGTACCCAAAGAGTTTAAAGTAACACTGATATCTTGACAAATTGCAATTGGAGCAACATTATCTTCCACGGTTACTTTAGCAACACATGTTGAAACATTGCCATTATTATCAGTAACGGTTAATACAACATTGTTAAGTCCAATATGTGAACAGTCAAAAGTAGTTTGTGCAGCAACTATAGAAGCAATACCACAAGCATCATTTGAACCATTATTGATATCAGTGTCAAGAATCGTTACAGTTCCTAAAGCATTCAATTGAACAGTTATGTCTTGACAAATAGCAACTGGATCAACAGTGTCAGCAACTGTAACAATTGCAGTACACGTAGAAATATTTCCACTTTGATCAGTAACAGTTAAAGTAACTGTATTAGGACCGATGTTCGCACATGTGAATGTAGAAACATCAATAGTTGATGAAGCGATTGCACAATTATCAGATGCAGAAGCAGTAATGTTAGCTGGAACAATTGAAGCTGCTCCTGCTGTATTTAACTGAACTGTTATATCTTGACAAACAATTATTGGAGCAGTTAAATCCTGAACTGTTACAACTGCAACACAAGTTGAAGAATTTAAACTCGGATCAATTACAGTTAAAGTAACGTTGTTTGGTCCAAGATTAATACAACCAAACGATGTCATTGAAGCTGAAAGTGCAACTCCACATGCGTCATTTGAACCGAAGTCGATATCAAATGCTGTTATGGAAGCTGAACCAAGTGCATTTAATGAGACAGTTATTGGTTGACAAAGTGCTACTGGAGCAATATTATCAATTACTGTTATTGTTGTTGTACAAGTAGAAACATTACCATTCACATCTGTTACGGTTAATGTTTCAGTATTTGGACCTACTTCAGAACATACAAAGGCAGTTTGAGAAAGTGACATTGAAGCAATTCCACAAGCATCTGATGAACCATTGTTAACCAAAATAGCTGTTGTTGAACCATTTCCTGTTACATCAAGAATAACATTAACATTTTGGCAAACAGCAACTGGATCAATTGTATCTGCTACAGTAACAGTCGAAGTACAAGTAGAACTATTTCCACTTTGATCTGTAACTGTTAAAGTAACATTTACCGGGCTTCCAATATTTGTACAGTCAAAAGTATTTGGGGTAACTGAATATGTCGAAATTGAACAGTTATCAGTTGAGCCACCATCTACATCCACTCCATTTATCATTGCTGTACCAGCGGCATTTAATTGAACCGTGATATTCGAACAAATTGCATTTGGTAAAACGTTATCAACTACAGTAACTGTCGAAGTACAAGTAGAAACTAGTCCGTAAATATCTGTTACTGTAAGAATCACTGAGTTAGCACCAAGATTCGAGCAGTCGAAAGATGTAATATTCAAACTTGTAGATGCAATTCCACAGTTATCAGTTGAACCTGCATTGATATCCCCAACACTGATTGTTCCATCTCCTGCACCATCTAGGTTAAGTGTGAAATTCTGACAAGAAGCAATAGGAGGTTCAACATCTATAACTGTTATTACAAATGAACATGTATCCGTATTTCCTGAAGCATCAGTAGCTACAAATGTATTTGTTGTTGTTCCAACAGGGAAAGTTGAACCAGAAGCAAGTCCTGCGGTTTGGATTTGAGTTAAAGCAGAACCAGAAGGATAATTTACTGTTACCTTAGCGTATGATTGTGGTACCCATGTAGGATCAGGATTTTCATCCCAAACAATACAACCAGGTACATTTAGTAAAAGATTATTTAGACCACCAACATTATAATTTGAAGGTGAAATTGCAAGATTTACATTAGAAATATTACAACCCCCAATACCAGTCCAATTGTAAGGGGCATCAGGAAATCCATTAAAACTAGTAGTTAAACTTAGATTATTGTTCCAAGTTTGATAAAATTCAATATTCACGCTTGAAGGGGTTCCACTGCCAAGACTAGTCCATTGGATACCTATATTTTGTCCACAGGACCATACATCAGTTCCAGCAGTGCAAATTGGTCCATTTGTACTTTGATAAGGTGTAACTTGAGAAATTGGAATATAATAAATTTGTGTACCACTTCCTGAACAATTATCAGTTGTAACAGGAGTGACATAATTCACAACAGCTCCACAAACTCCTGGATCATTGTTTACTGTTATATCTCCAGGACAAGTAATTGAAGGATCGATTGTATCAGCAACTGTAACAACAGCTACACAAGTACCAATATTTCCATTTACATCAGTAACTGTCAAAGTAACTGAATTTGGATTTGTTCCTATGTTCGAACAAGTAAATGCTGTTTGAGACAATGTCATTGTTGCAATTCCACATGCGTCAGATGAACCATTGTTCACCAAAGCTGCAGTAGTAGAACCATTTCCAGTAACATCTAAATTTACTATAACATTTTGACAAAGTGCTATTGGAGCAATTCCGTCAATTACAGTAACAATTGTAGGACAAGTTGAAACATTACCATTTACATCAGTAACAGTTAATACTTCAGGATTGGCTCCAACTTCTGAACAAACAAATGCTGTTTGAGACAATGTCATTGAAGCAATACCACAAGCATCTGTAGAACCATTATTTACCAAAGCAGCAGTTGTAGAACCATTACCAGAAGCATCAAGATTCACTGTTACGTTTTGACAAACAGCATTTGGTGCAACAAAGTCATTTACTGTCGCTGTTGCAGAGCAAGTAGAAACATTACCATTCACATCAGTTACAGTTAAAGTCACTGGGTTGGAACCAACATTTGCACACGTAAATGCTGTTTGAGAAAGAACCAAACTAGCTATTCCACAAATATCAGAAGAACCATTATTTACAGCTGCGGCAGTTGTAGTGCCATTTCCAGCAGCATTTAAGTTAACTATTACATTTTGACAAATTGCAATAGGATTAACATTATCTGTCACAGTAACAACTTGTGTACATGTTTGAATATTTAAATTAACATCCGTTACAGTCCATGTTACAGTTGTCGGTCCAACAGGGAAAGTAGCAGGTGCATTATTAGTTACAGTTGCAACGCCACAATTATCAGCAGTTACAGTTGTTCCTAGACTAACCGTTGCAAAGCAAACTCCTGGATCCGTGTTAACTGCAATAGCAGCTGGACAAGTAATCGTTGGAAGTTGTGTATCGTTTACAGTTACAGTGAAAGTACACGTAACAAAAAGTCCAGAAGCATCTGTTGCAGTATACGTTACTGGTGTAGTTCCAAGTGGGAAATTCGACCCAGGAAGAATACTTGCAGTAAGAATTACACCAGAGCAATTATCACTTGCTGTTGGAGCCGTCCAGAATACATTTGCATTACAGTTATTAAGATCATTTGAAACGACAATATTTGCAGGACATCCTGTAATTGTTGGATTTTGAATATCTAAGATTGTTACAGTGAAATTACAGAATACTGTATTTCCACCTGCATCAGTAATTGTATAGGATTGGTTAGTAATACCAACTGGGAATAATGATCCAGCTGTAAGTCCTGTACCATCCGTTTGAGTTACGGTAGCACAATTATCAGTTACACCAACCGTATAGTTGACTATTTTACCACAATTATTTACAATAGCATTTTGAACAATGTTACTTGGACATACTACCACAGGAACTGTATTGTCTTGAACTGTAACAACTGCTGTACAAGTTGAAGTATTTCCTGCTGGATCTGTTACTGTTAATGTAACTACGTTTGATCCAACATTAGCACAAGTAAATGAGCTTGGTGACACACTCATTGTTGCAATTGAACAATTATCAGTAGAACCATTATTGATGTTCGCAGCTGTGATTGTTGCATTTCCAGAAGCATTTAAAGCTACTGTGAATGGCTGACATATAGCAACTGGAGCGATAATATCATTTACAGTTACTGTAGCCACACAAGTTGAAATGTTACTGTTATCATCAACAACAGTCAGTGTAACAGTGTTAGCACCTAAATTAGCGCATGTAAATGCTTGAGTTGCTCCACCATTAATTTGTAAAAGTCCAATTCCACAATTATCAGTTGAAGCATTGTTTATTGAAGTTGCAGGAACAATTACAGAACCAAGTGCATTTAAGTTTACACTAACGTTTTGACAAATTGCCGTTGGAGCAATGTTATCCTGAACTGTTACAGTTGTATTGCATGTTGAAACATTACCACTATTATCAGTTACAGTTAAAGTAACTGGAACATTACCAACCATTGCACATGTAAATGTATTTGGAGAAACTGTCATTGAAGCAATTCCACAATTGTCGAACGAACCATTATTAACAGCAGCAGCTGTCACAGTTGCGGATCCAGCAGCATTCAATTGAACAGTAACCGGTTGGCAAATTGCAGTTGGTAAAATGTTGTCTTGAATTGTTACTGTAGAAGTACACGTATTTGAATTTCCATTATTATCAATAGCAATTAATGTTACTGAATTTATTCCAACATTGACACAAGTGAAGTTATTTGGAATTACACTTAATCCAGCAAGACCGCAAGCATCAGTTGTTCCACCATCGATCATTGCTACAGTAATTGAAGCATTACCAGAAGCATTTAATGGAACTGTAATATTATTACAAACCATATTTGGAAGAGTAATATCGTTTACTGTAACCGTAGCTGTACAAGTTGAAACATTCAAATTATTATCAGTAATAGTTAATGTTGCAGTATTCGCACCAACATTAGCGCATGTATAAATTTGATTAGCACCGCCATTAATTTGAATAAGTGCAATTCCACAAGCATCATTTGAAGCATTATTAATAGAACCTGCAGGAACAGTAACAGTACCAGCGGCATTTAAGTCTACACTTATATTTTGACAAATTGCATTTGGAGCAATAAAGTCATTTACAGTTGCTATGGCAGTACAAGTAGAAGAATTAGAATTAACATCCGTAACTGTTAACGTTACTGTATTTCCTCCAACATTCGCACATGTAAATGTGTTTGGAGACAAACTCAAACTTGCAATTCCACAAGCATCAGCAGAACCATTGTTAACTAAGGCAGCAGTTGTAGAACCATTTCCAGCAGCATCAAGATTTACAGTAACATTTTGACAAAGTGCAACGGGAGCGATTGGATCTACAACAGTAATTGTTGTATTACATGTAGATATATTACCATTCACATCTGTAATAGTCAATACTTCGGCATTTGTTCCAACTTCAGAACATACAAATGCTGTTTGAGACAAACTTAATGAAGCAATTCCACAATTATCAGTTGAAACATTATTAACGGCTGCAGCAGTCGTTGTACCATTACCCGCAGCATCAAGATTTACAGTTACATTTTGACAAATAGCAATTGGATCTTCATTGTCATTTACAGTTATGATTAAAGAACAAACATCAGTATTACCGGCTGGGTCTGTAGCTGTAATAATAACTGTAGTTGGTCCAACAGGAAAAACAGTTCCTGGATTTTGATTATAACTAAATACAAAAGAACAGTTATCAGTGCCAATTGGAGTGAAATTAACTATTGCACCACATGTACCTAAATCATTGTTTACAGTAATATCTACAGGACAAGTAGAAATATTTGGTGCTTCATTATCTGTTACAGTAATTGTTCGAGTTGAAGTTGCTGTCAAACCAGCAC
>JBILYS010000048.1:0-8399 GCA_044377625.1 Crocinitomicaceae bacterium | reverse complement strand
CTGGAGAAACTGTAATCGCAGCAGTTAATTGTCCACCTGGTGCCCAAGAATATGTTGTAGCTCCAGATGCTGTCAATGTTGTTGAACCGCCCGTACAAATAGATGCATCAGGACCAGCACTTACAACAGGAATTGGATTTACAGTTACAACTACTTGATCAGTATTGATACATCCTGCAGCTGAAGTTCCAGTGACAGTATATGTAGCAGTAGCAGCAGGAGTGAAAGCAACTCCATTGGTTACACCATTGTTCCAAGTATAGGTTGAGGCACCAGAACCAGACAAAGTCACGGCAACACCTGCACAAACAGTTTGGTCAACACCAGCTCCAACTATTGGAAGTGGGTTGACGGTAATTGTTGCAGGATCTGTGTTCGTGCAACCAGTTGCTGTAATTGTTCCTGTTACAGTATACGTCGCTGTTGCAGCAGGCGTAAATGCAACTCCATTCGTTACACCACCAGTCCAAGTATAGGTTGTTGCACCATTTCCAGAAAGCGTAACGGCTGTTCCAGAGCAAACTGTTTGATCAGGAACTGCAATTATTGGTAATGGGTTAACTGTAACGATACCTGCGTTTGTTGCCGAACAACCGGCTAATGTATATGTGACGGTATATGTAGTAGTTAAAATTGGATTTATTGTAATTGTTTGAGTGGTTTGACCTCCAGGAGACCAAAGATATGTCCCTCCTGAAAGTGAAGGAGTTGCAGTGAGAGTAGTTGAACTTCCTGTACATATTGTTTGATTATTAACACTTACAGTAGTTGATGCAGTTGATGTAATTATTACTGTTGCGGTATCCGAACAACCAATACTCGATGTAGCAATTACATTATATGTCCCTGCACATAAGCTAGTCGCAGTTGCGGTAGTTTGTCCAATTGGTGTAAAACTTGAATTGTACCAAATATAGGTGTAACCCGGAATTGATCCACTTGCTGTAGCACTTGCTGAACCTGTACAAGTACAACCTGCATTTACAGAAGTAGCAGTAACAACGATTGGTGTTATTGGAAGACAATTATTGTTAAATTGAGAGATGTATGCTGCATTTGCCGCATTATTAGGGAGACCTGGTGTTTGTGACCCTCCAGCAGGTGTTGTAGAGCCTTCTGTCCAGTTTGCTTGAGAGGCTGGATTTCCATTATTAAAATACCATACATTTTGAGATCCTGATCCACCAGAATTGAAATAAATCAAATTATTTAAATTGTCTGTAGCCCAACAAACGGAAAAAACTTCACAGCCAGCTAGATTAACTATCCTAGCACAATCTCCTGTGTTCGCTAGAAGAGTTGTTGACCATGCGCCTCCAGCAACCCATCCTGTTGCAGGATAACTGCACGCACTTGCACCTGGGGTTGTTAAGTTTCTTTCAAATAATGTGGCGTTATTTATAGGTGCAATAATTGAACAGTTTCCATCCGTTAATGAAAGGTCGTTAGCAGGCATGTTTGGATTTGGATCTGCATCATTATAAATTACAATGATTGTTCCTAATGGTACACAAGACCATAGTGAATTGAATGAAAATCGAACCGCACCTGGCGCTATTCCTCCTGTTCCGTGATAACCAGAATTGTCATCGAAAATCCAGCCTCTAATATCAATACATGGTGGCGTTGCAGCGCTACAATTATATGCAATGACAGTGTCAATAACGATAAATTCAACATATTCTTGATTCCCAGAAGGGCCATTAGAAACCTCGTTCATGATTAATGTCTGCGAATAAGAAGTAATGGGTAGCGAAAGACTTACTAAAAAAAAGCAAATGTTGAATAACTGTTTTTTCATGTTAGACATAAAAAAATTTGATGAGTTTGTGGTTTCAGAATCGTATTTTTTGGAAATATTCGTCAAGGGTTTCATAAACTCAGTGCAAAATTACAATGTCAATATTAAATACTTGTTATTTAAAGGTTATTTATGCACTCAAAGTTTGTAATAATATCATCGAATCAACGTAATGTTACCATGTCCAGTTAAGATATCGCTATTGATTCCAACGACTTCATATTTAAAGAAGTAAACTCCATCTGTAGCTTCTTTTCCGTTGACATCTCCATTCCATTTAGAGGTTAATTCAGTTGTTTCATAAACAACTTCTCCCCATCTATTCAAAATAAACAGTTTGATAGATTGGGTAAAACTCGTTTCAATAAAGAATTCATCATTCACTCCATCTTGGTTCGGCGTAAACACATTAGGAATAAAAATAGTTGGTGGAGGAGAGGATATTATAATTATTTGTAATGTACTTATATCACTGCAAATACCATTTGAAGCTGTTAAACTTACAGTGTAAGTTCCAGACTCAGAATAAGTAACAGTTTGTCCAATTAAAGTTGAAAATGTTGCGGTTTGCCCGTTTCCAAATACCCAATTGTATGATGTTCCATTGGAAGAATTATTGGTAAAATTAACCACTAGACCAGGGTCACCAATTGTTTCGTCAGCAGCTACATCCGCGCTAGGGACAGGAAGAATGTTTATGGTAACAATATCTGAATTTATACATCCATTTGCATCTGTTCCTGTAACCGAATAAGTTCCTGAGGCTGCTGGTGTAAAAGAAACCCCGTTTGTTACCCCATTATTCCATGTATATGTTGTTGCACCAGACCCAGAAAAAGTAACTACGCTTCCTTCGCAAATAGTTTGATCAATTCCAGCATTAACAATTGGTAGTGCATTGACAGTAACAAGAACTTGGTCGATCGCAGAACAGCCATTAGCAGATGTTCCTGTAACGGTATATGTTGTTGTCGAAACTGGCGTAAATGAGACGTTATTAGTAACACCATTATTCCAAGTTAAATTTGCAGCTCCAGTGCCAGTTAGAATAACTGCAGCTCCAGTACAAACGGTTTGGTTTAAACCAGCATCTATAATTGGAATTGGATTAACCGTTATTACTACTTGATCACTTGCAAAACACCCATTAGCAGATGTCCCTGAGACTGTATAAGTTGTTGTGACGGTTGGCATAAACGCAATTCCGTTAAGAATACTATTGTCCCAAGTATATGTTGTTGCCCCATTTCCAGTTAGAGCAACTGCTGTTCCTGCGCAAACTGTTTGATCTATTCCTCCACTAACTATTGGCAAAGAATTAACTGTAACTAAAACTATATCACTAGCAATGCAGCCATTAGCAGCAGTTCCTGTGACGGTATAATTTTGTGTTGAAACCGGTATAAAAGCAACCCCATCACTAATGCCATTATTCCACGAGTATGAAGTAGCACCAGAACCGGACAGAGCAACGGGCGGTCCCGCACAAACGATTTGGTCACCACCACCACTAACAATTGGCAAAGGATTTACTGTTACTAAAACTTGATCAGTGCTAGTACAACCATCTGTTGATGTGCCAGTAACTAAATAATTTGCTGTAGCAAGCGGAATAAAAGCAATCCCATCGATAATACCGTTATCCCATGTGTATGTTGATGCGCCATTGCCAGAAAGAGTGATAGCTTCACCTGCACAAATGGTTTGGTCTGGCACAACAACTAAAGGCAAAGGATTTGCAGTTACTAGACCAGTGTTTGTAACAATACAATCTCCCTGAGTATAGGTAACTGTATAAATGGTGTTTATTAGTGGGTTTATTGTAATAGTTTGTGTTGTCTGTCCTCCAGGAGACCAGCTATATGTTCCTCCCAAAGTTGAAGGTGTTGCAGTCAATGTTGTTGAAGTGCCAGCACAAATAGTTTGATTATTTACACTGACTGTTGGAGGTATAATTGCCGAAATCGATATTGTTGCTGTATCTGAGCATCCAATACTTGATGTTGCAATTACATAATAAGTGCCTGCACACAAGCCAGTTGCTGTAGCACTAGTCTGCCCGATAGAAACGAAGCTTGCATTTAGCCACTCATAAGTATAACCAGCAATTGATCCACTTGCAGCAGCAGTAGCGGTGCCAGAACATGTACAGCCTGCATTTATTACAGATGGAGCAGATACAAATATTGGAGTGATGGGTGAGCAATTATTATTAAATTGAGAGATGTATGCTGCGTTGGCTGCGTTGTTAGGTAAACCTGGGGTTTGAACACCCCCACCTAGAGTAGTTGATCCTTCTGTCCAATTTGCTTGAGAATTAGGGTTGCCGTTATTAAAAAACCATACATTTTGCGAACCCGAACCACCAGAATTAAAATAGATTAAACCATTTAAACTGGCTGCAGCCCAACAAACTGAAAACACTTCACAGCCTGCTAGATTAACTATTCTTGCACAATCCCCTGTATTTGCAAGAAGGGTTGTAGACCAAGCGCCACCGGCAATCCATCCAGTTGCAGGATAACTACATGCTACTGCACCGGGTGTTGTTCCGTTTTGTTCAAAAAGAGCTGTATTGCTAATCGGTGCGATGATTGAACAATTTCCGTCCGAAAGGGAAATATCGTTGGCGGGCATACTTGTATTAGGGTCCGCGTCGTTATAAATAACGATAATTGTCCCTAAGGGAATACAGGCCCATAACGGATCGAATGAAAACCGAACAGCTCCTGCGGCTACCCCACCTGCGCCATGATAGCCAGAATTGTCATCGAAAATCCATCCACGAATATCTATGCATGGTGGAGTTAGAGAATTGCAATTATAACTAACAACAGTATCACTAACAACGAACTCAACATATTCTTGATTTCCCGCAGGACCATTTGAAACCTCGTTCATTATTAACGTTTGCGAATACGAGGTAGTTGCAAATGAGGCACTTAATAAAAATAGACAAAAGTAATAAATCAGTTTTTTCATGTCAGACATAAAAAAATTACATTAGTTCGTGGTTTCGGAAACGTATTTTAACAATATTCCTCAAGGGTGTCACAAACTGTGGTGTAAATTTACATAGATTAGATTAAACGTATGTTAATGAATGATTATTTGTGCTATAAATAAAGAAATTTATATCTATTTCTCTAGAATTTTGAATTTTTCAGTGCTAATTATTTAGGCTTAGATTAGAATGCATATTCTCTTTGAATTATTTAGAAGTATCTCTTTGATTTGGCCCAATTTATTAGACAACAATCCAAGAATAACGTCGATTTTCAACGAATAAATGACAACTTAATCAATTAGTTTTGAAAAAGTTAACAAAAGAGTTGTTTTACAAATGATTAATTATTAGGTTTGGGTACTATTTATTTTGAAAAGTTTTCCATAATTCTGTTTCATAAAATTTGGTGGTGCAATCCGAAAAACCAAAGAGTAGCAAAAACCCATAAACATCTTTGTATTTTAAATCATATTGTTGGCCGAAATCAATTAAAAATTTCGGGGAGTTATCGAAAATCCTTAAGAGTAGAATTATTTTAAATTAAATTTATGAACTACTACTACCTGTTACTTGCAGCAGCCCCTGTATTGGGCTACATCTTATCCACATGGCTCAATGAAAAACCTAGTGGACTTCTAAAAAATGAGTCATTATCAAATGTTGTTAGCGAAACACCAAGCTGGCATCTTCCACTTGTTATTATTGGAATGATTATGTCTTTTGCTTATAATTTAATTATTTTTTCTGTTTATTTTATTGCATTCATTTTAAAGCATATTGGAACAATTCTTTCTTGGATTTATACCAATATTCTTAAACCAATTTTCGATGTCACTATCAAGCTAATTGTGATGGTGGTAGATATTTTACTTTTAATATTAAGAGTTGCAATTAAGTATCTTATTACTATACCTGTTGATATTTTCCTAAGTGTAATTAATTCAGTTCCTAAAGTTTTCAACTGGGCAAATTATTATAGAACGCTAAAAGTATTGATGATTGGGTTTGTATTATATGCGCTCTTAATTTTTATTGGGTATTTGTTCGATCAACCTTTGATTGGTCAAATTGGAGGTCCATTTGCACTTGCAATTTCTATAACTTGGATCGTAGGACTTGTAACGTTTGATTCACATGTTTTCGGACGACGTGCAGCTCTATTTGCTTTATCTGTAATTGGAGTTATTTTGCTTTTAGCAGTATTTGTTTTTGGATTCAATCAAGTTGATTCTAGCACTGTTTGGGGCGGTGTCTTCGCTGGAATATTGCATTCACCTTCCGTTATATCTATAATGGCGGTTCTAGTATTAACTATTGCTGTTGCATTTATTACGAATGTTGGAGCAATATATGTCAATACTAAAGGAATTGAAAGTGGTTTTAAATCACGGTTGAAACATGTTGTATTTGATTCTTTTAATAGAAGTTGGTATTTCTTAATTCAACCAATCTTTGTTGGACTAATTGGTGCAATAATAAGTATTGTTCCTTATTATGTTATGAATTTTTCAGCAGATTCTTTACAAAATCAAGTTATCAAACCTGCGTTATCAGCAAAAAGTAATGCGTTGAATAAAGAATTGTCTGATAACAAAATGATTGATAAAAAAGAAAGTCTTATTAATAATGATACGCTAACGAGCAATGAATTAAATCTTTTTCTTGATACTGTAAAGAAAGAATATCAATTGCGTCAACAAGCAACAGAAAATGAACGATACAGCTATTATTTTTCTAATAATGTTCCTTTAAGAAAAATTCCATCTGAAGTTATTACTAAAAAAGATTTTAGTAATATGATTGATGAAGCAAAAGATGAAATAGCAGACAGTAAAAAAGCGAAGGTTGATGGCTTAAAGGATTTAGACGAAAGGATAACGGCGGCAGAAGAAGATTCTTTCCAAGTAGAAAACGTTCCTTTAATTAAAAAACAAAAGGAACGATTTGAAAAAGTTTCGTCTTCTTTTATAAGTTCAATGGAGGAAAGCCTCAAAGCAAATGAATCTGCAGATTTCCAATATAAAGTAACATATCTTTTATTTTTACTAGCGAAAGGGTTACTTTATTCAATATTATTAGCATTTATAGTAAATCTTTATGCTTATTCAGTAATGCCTGTTTATCAAATGTGGCAAGGAAGTTACCTTGTTTCAGAAGTTAAAGAAGCAACTGCAAAAAATCCGCATCAACCGTGGGTAGGACTTTTAATTATTGGTTTAGCAATAGGAAGTGTTATGTTTATGGGAGATTTTAAAGATAAAGTTCTTAATCTTTTTAAATCTGCGCCAACTGAGCAACTAAAGGATGCTGCTGACAGCGATAAAAAGGCTGACGCTGCTGCATCAGAGGAAAATGTTGCTCCAGAAGCCGTGGTGAACGAACAGCCGGTAGAAGAGGTTGTTAATCCAAATGTTTTTACCTGTTCAGACGGATCAACTATCCCTTTAAGCTATTTAGGTGATAATGCATGTGATTGTCCGAACACTTGTGAAGATGAAAATATGGTGGACTAATTTTTATCTGAAAATATAGTTAAATGGGGGTAAAGTAATTTATCCCCATTTTTTAGTTAAATAGCTTTTATTTAGCGTGTATTCACACTTGATAATATATTAATTATTGCTCGAATACTTTCCTAAATTCAGTCTAAAGAATTACGATTGTTACTATATATTAAATTTCTAGACGCTGAGTTAAATGTATTACATTACTTGTCAAGAACATTTTTTCAACTCACCAATTTCCTTAAATAAGGAATTTTCAATAGAATTAGAATAATTATAGCACTCAAAATAAATGTTGCCAACCAAGTAATAGGTATTGACAAAAGTGTGTCTGCTATTTTAGCATCCAAATGATATTTTCCGATGCCTAGTCGCAAACCTTCAATAATTAAGGGGTGTATCAGATATATACCGAAAGAAGACACACTTATTATATTCATCCATTTTGGAGTTGTGTTAGTTTTTAGATTTTGCATCCAAGAATAAAAAAAGATTGCTTGAAATAGCACCGTTATCGAATACGGCAAAATCATCAGCTCTTGATAAGTTCCTACTTTATTGTAAATCGCAGCCGAAGCAATCATTTGTATGATAGTAACAACAATAAACCAAAGACCTCCATGTTTTAATTTAAAAGGCAAACCATATCTATGAAGATAATAGCCTAAAATAAAATAGCCTAAATAGAGATCGGGGAAATTTTGTTGAATTCCAATGCTCATGTCATAGCGGAACCAAATAGACAATTGACCAAAAGCACCAGGCAATAGAAATCGAAAAAATATCCAAATAACCAGGAGAAGCTCCAGCTGTTTTTTATTCAGATTTTGGACAAGAACACGAATAAATGGTGTAGCAAAATAGATCCCTAATAACATATAAAAGTACCATAAATGGTAATAGGTTGGGCCTGCAACTATTTTAAATATTAATTGAAAAATACTATTACTTTCTCCTAATTGCCATTGCGACAAAATAGCAAAAATAAAACTCCAGAAAAGCATAGGCAAAAGGATACGACTAAATCGTTTTTTGTAGAAAAATCTCCATTCCTCATTTTTGGGAAGAAGTAAAGCACCACTTATCA
>JBILYS010000335.1:0-2931 GCA_044377625.1 Crocinitomicaceae bacterium | reverse complement strand
AATTAGTTGCTTTTGAAATGGTTGATCGTGGAATTCCACGTCACGACTACCCTATTATTGATGCTAACGGGGCAGTTATTGGAAAAGTTACTTCTGGAACAATGTCACCTTCAATGAAGTTAGGTATAGGATTAGGATATGTTACAATTGAAAATGCAGCATTAGAATCTGAAATATTCATTGAAATTCGTGAAAAAGGAATCAAAGCGAAAGTGGTAAAACTTCCTTTCTATAAGAAATAAATAAAAAGCTAAAAAGCCGTCCGTCAGCTGACGGACGGCTTTTTTATGATGTAAAAATTTAAATTAATGTGTTTTAATTTTGACCTCTTCTTTTGGAACAAACAATAAAAAGATCAAACCGAAAATAAAGAAAAATGCAACTGCCGCGACAGAATAACGAATTGATCCAGTCCAATATTCCATAAGTCCGAAGAAAAATGTTCCTAACACAATTCCAATTTTTTCAGTTACATCATAAAAGGAGAAATAACTTGCATGATCAGTTGTTTCTGGTAGAAATTTAGAATAAGTAGAACGGGCTATTGCTTGCACTCCGCCCATTACTAAACCGACTGAACTTGCAAGAATGTAAAATTCAAATGGCGTTTTGATTACAAATGCAAATAGACAAATGCCAATCCATATAGTAACTGAAACAAACAACGTTCTAATATTGCCAATTTTATTGGACAACCTTGACATTAAAAATGCTCCAACTGCTCCAAGTATTTGAATTAAAAGAATTGCTACAATTAAACCAGATGTTCCACTTCCTTTGGGCCAATTAATTTCTTTATTTGCGAAAATTGTTGCCATCAACATAACAGTTTGAACTCCAGTATTGAAAAAGAAAAAAGCATATAAATAACTTTTCAGTCGTTTGGTTTGTTTAAATTCTTTAAAAACTAACTTTAATTCTCTAAATCCTTTCCATATATATCCTTTTCCCGGTTTTTTATTGTAAACATTGTTTGGCAATGCTCTATAAGTAATTTGACTAAAACCTATCCACCAAAGTCCTACAAGTATAAAACTGAATTTAGTATATTCTTTACCAATTCCCATAATTATTGCCAAGCAAATAATCAATAATATCATTGATCCAATATATCCCATCATGAATCCTTTTGCAGAGATTCGATCATGATCTTTGACTTCTGCTATCTCGGGAAGAAAAGCATTATAGAATACGAGACTGTTCCAATACCCTATACTAGCGAGGAAAACGGACAACATTCCCCATTCCAATCTATCGACATCAAAGATAAAGAGACTCATACACGAAAGAGAACCTAAGTAACAAAAGAATTTCAAGAATTTCTTTTTACTACCAGTATAATCAGCTACTCCAGAGAGTAAGGGTGACAAAAACGAAACGACTAAAAATGAAGCAGATAATACAAATGAATATAAAACAGTTGATGAAAGTTCTGAACCAAAGAAATTCACTAAGACTGTTTCACCGTCTTTTATTTGATCAATGTCAACTTTCCCATCAACGCCTAGATAACCTTTAGAATTTGCGTAGGATTTTTTAGTAGCAGTATCATAAAAAATTGGAAAAATTGCTGAGGAAATAACTAAATTATAAACTGAATTTGCCCAATCATATGCAACCCAACCACGTATTATTTTTTTATTTCCTTTTTCCATAGTTGTATTTTAGCTTCAAAAAGGTTATTCTACTCCTTCTAAATAAGCTTGAAGGTAAGAAAAATGTTCAGTTAACTTCCCTTCTAAAGAAGTTTCACTTGCTCTTTCGATAATATGATCAGGATCTGATTTCAATAAAACAGGTAAAACATTACGCATCAATTCATTTCCAAAATCTTCTGAAGCATCCAATGGCAGTTCACATGGTAAATTATCAACAGCCATCACAGCTATTACACCAGGATTCATGAAATCATCTTCTTTTTCAGTAATCGGATTGTACCCGTAAATTGGATCTGCAATTTTACTAGGTCTAATCGTACAAGCAATTGGCCCATCTATATCACAAGAAATATCTGCAACCACACTTAATTTTAAATTCGGATTTCTGAAATCTTCTTTTGTAACAATAAACGGCGATTTATTACTCCAAAAATGACATGGAATATATACATCTGCTTCTGTAATATATCTTTTAAAAGTAGATTGAAACAATTCAGGATTCGAATAAAATTCTGCTTTCACGAAAGGTTTAGCATCAATTCTACCATAATAATCTTCCACTTCTAATTGAGTAAAGACGGGTTCAGTAAATTTTTGTTTCAAAAATTCTTCTGGAGAAACTTCTTTAATCGGTAAAAGGTCAATTACTTCACGAGCTCCATGTCCTACTCTACCATATCCAGTTAAAACTATTTTAGTATCGGATGGTAAGACAATGTTGGCCATTTCGGCTTCCATTTCTTTTCGATCACGACATTTGTAAGCTGGTTTTATATCAAACAACCCTTTCTTTAATCCAAATGTTCGAAAAGCATTATACGTACCAACAATTCCAGCATAACGTCCAAATCCAATGATTCTTTTGTTTTGCTTGTTTTTTATCACTTCATAGTCAATTAATTGAATTTTCTTTTCAATAATTGCACGTAAAAGATTTCTATTATAAGGTTGTTTCTTTAATGTATGAGAAAAGAATATGAATTTTTTATTTGGAATTAGGTCTTCGATGTTCACCTCTTTCACTCCCATAATGATATCACATTCACTCAAATCTTCATTTAATCGAATTCCTTGAGCACTATATGCTTCATCTTTGTATGCTCTTACGGGACTTGGCTGAACAATAATTTCAACATTTGGGTAAAGCGTTTGTATTGTTTTACATTGGTTAGGTGTAAGTGGCACACGGTGATCTGGTGGAACTTTTCCTTCTCTAATTATTCCAATTTTTGTTTTTTCCATGCTCATTTATCTTCTTAATCTAAAGGTTGTT
>JBILYS010000334.1:0-2948 GCA_044377625.1 Crocinitomicaceae bacterium | reverse complement strand
GGTTGAATTGAATAATAAAGCGATAAGAATAGGAAGTAATTTCATTTGTTTGCGTTTAAAGTAGAATGAATTGATTTATTTTAAACTAATACAAATCTATTTTAAAAGGGTTGCCTCAGAAAGAATAAATACCATTGGAAGAATCCATTAATTCATAAGTGTCAGTTAGATTTGTTTTTCAAGAAGAAACAATTTTTATTAGGGATTAAAAAAGTACGCCTATACGAATTCTTAAATCTAAGACTTCACCGTCAATTTAATAAACACTTTGTTTCTGTAAAAGAATCAAGACTGAATGCTCGTTTCTTTATCCGGTAATAATTTGTTTAAGATTCTTTCAAATATCGGAATAGTCCAAGCAAAGATTAATACACCTGATATATTGAAAATCATATGTGCATTGGCAACAACTCTTTCAATTGGTGCGTTTTGACTTATATATTGTACTAAAGCAACAAACGGAATAAAGAAAATTAAACCAATTATTATAGAAATCAAATTAAACGTGAGATGAAAGAATCCAGTTTTTACAGCGGCTCTGCTTCCTTTTATTGTTGCAAGTAATGTGTCGCTGCACGTGCCAAGTTCTGCACCAAGCATTACGGCAATTCCACCTGATAAACTTAGTAATCCTTTTTTCGAAAGTATAATCGCCATCCCTACTGTTGCAGAAGAAGATTGAATTACCAATGTTACAATTGCTCCAATCATGGATCCCATAATTGGATTCTCGGTTTTCTTTAACCATTCAGAAAAGAACGCTTCGTCTTTTAGAGGCTCAACAGCATTTTCCATTGTAAATAACCCGAAAAAAAGCACTCCGAAAAACAGAATAATTTTACCAGAATTGTTAATACGCTCTGATTTTGAAACTAATAACAAAACAAATCCAACTAATAAAAGGATAGGTGAATACATACCAATATCCATTGCAATGATTTGACTACTTATTGTAGTTCCAATATTTGCCCCTAAAACTATACCCATCGCTTGTCGGAAAGTGAGTATTTTAGAATTCACAAAGACAATCGTAATTATGATGACTGCGGATGAAGAATCTAACAAAGTAGTAACAACAATTCCGACTATTATACTGCTAAACGTATTTGAAGTAAATTTTAAAATCCATTTATTAGCTTGCCCGCCAACTGCCGTTTTTATTGTTTCAGAAAGGCTGTTAACAGCATATAAAAAAAGTACTAATCCTGCTAAAATTGAAAGTATAATTTCGGTCATGTAGTGTGTCAATTATGAAAAATGAAAGTAATGACATTTTAAAACTGACAGAATACCTATGTATTATTTAACTATTATTTTAAAGTGAAGAAGGACATGAGAATAAAGATGGGATGTTTGAATAAAAACAATTTTTCTTTAAAACAAAAAAGCTCAACTTTTCAGTTGAGCCTTTCTCATTTTCTAGTTTGTTAATTTTTGAGAACTTACAATTTGATGAATTTTGCTTGGTAAGTTCCTTCGTTATTTGATAATTGTAAAAAATAAGTTCCATTTTCAATATCTGAAATAGTGATTTCATTGTTTACTACTTTCCCTGTTTTTACAACCGATCCATTGTTGTTAATGATTGAAAAGTCAGTTGATGAAAAATTCGAAATCTTAATTACATCACTTGATGGGTTTGGAGAAAGTTCAAAGTTTGTAGAACTCAATTCTGAGATGTTCGCTAAACTTGGAACCAAAACAGCGTCAATTACATGAACAACACCATTGTCAGCTTGAAGATCTGCCACGACAACATTTGCAGTATTGATCATTACGCCACTCATCAGGTTAACTGTTACTGATTGTCCGTTTAGAGTAACAACTGGACCATTCATTAGTGCTGTTGATAATACTTCAGAACCAATAACATGGTACAATAAAATATCTGCTAATTCTGGATTTGCTAGAAGTCCAGCGATGTTAGTTCCCAAAGCTGCAGCTAAATTGTCAAAAGCTATATTTGTTGGAGCAAAAACTGTCAATGATGCTAACGGATTTGTTAAAGCAGGTAGAAGACGTGCTTCAATTACCGCTGCAACTAAACTTGTATGCACTGGAGAACTTATAGCAACGTCAGCTACAGTTAAAACAGGTAAAAGTACAGCCCCGATAGAGTGAACCACGCCATTATCTGCTTGAAGATCCGCTGCATTAACTTGCGCTTGATTGATATATACATTTGTACCGTCAATTGTTACTTTCAATGTATTAACAGTGAACAAAGGTGTTGCAATTTGACCATTTGTTAACGAAGTTGAAACAACCTCAGCACCTAAAACATGGTACAAAAGAATATTCGTCAAATTTGGATTTGCTAATAAACCTGTAATGTCTGTTCCTAAAGCTGTTGCAAGTGCAGTGAAGGCTGCGTCATCTGGAGCAAAAACAGTTAATGTACCCATAGGGTTTTGAAGAGCTACGTCTAATCCTTCTTGAATTAATGCCGCTTCTAAATAGGTGTGATTTGGACTAGTTGCAATAACATCGTCAAAAACGTTTGTTTGTGCCGAAAGTCCAAAAGTTAATAATAACATCGACAACGAAGCCGATACTGTTTTAAAGTTTAAAGGTAAAAAAGTTTTTTTCATAATAAATTGTTTAATGATTAATGTTATTCCTTAAACAAAATAAGTTCAAAAAAGTTCTTGCTAAATTAAATTTAATTGTAATTTTTTTTTTTGAAAACGCTGAAACTCACTATTTATATAGGATTTTGATAATTTTATTTTTATATAGAAAATACGCACACTATTGATTTTAGCTAAGAAGAAGTTGGCGATATCGTAAAACAAATTTTGGACCCCAAGCTAAATTGTTTTTTTTGAAAGATTCAAGCGATTTGAATTTCTTACAGATAAAACCCTTTTTTCTACAATTTAAAATTTTATCGTTCGTCATATTTAAAAATTGTGTTTATTTGAATGAAATCTTTACATATCTCTTGG
>JBILYS010000047.1:0-8467 GCA_044377625.1 Crocinitomicaceae bacterium | reverse complement strand
TTAATTCAAAATCTTCTGTGTAAACAATAATCCATGGTCTAAACTTAATTGTATAACCTTTTGTAGCGAGTGTATTGTGTGATTTTAAGCGTTCTACCATATCAGAGGTATATCCAATATAGATTTTGTCATAGCTAACGGAATAAAGCACATAAGTGGTAAACATTTAATCGTATTGGAATTTTATAAAATGAAAAAGGCCGACAAATGCCGACCTTTTCTTAGTAGCGGGGACACGACTCGAACGTGCGTCCGTCAACTGACGGATTTGAGCCCGGCGAGTTGAATATGTTCACGAATAAAATTTCTACCTCTACTTGATTTGAGTTCCTTTTCCCGTTTCATTGCATCGGATTTTAATTCAAAATCTTCTGAATAAACAATAATCCATGGCCTAAACTTAATTGTATAACCTTTTGTAGCGAGTGCATTGTGTGATTTTAAGCGTTCTACCATATCAGAGGTATATCCAATATAGATTTTGTCATAGCTAACGGAATAAAGCACATAAGTGGTAAACATTTAATCGTATTGGAATTTTATAAAATGACAAAGGCCGACAAATGCCGACCTTTTCTTAGTAGCGGGGACACGACTCGAACGTGCGACCTTCGGGTTATGAGCCCGACGAGCTACCAACTGCTCCACCCCGCAATATATCTTAATTATTGCTATTTCATTATTTCAATTTCGAACGTGCGTCCGTCTTTTGCCGGATATGAGCCCGATGATCCGTCCGCTGACGGATCCACCCCGCACTCTATTCACTAAACATGAAGTTTAAATGCGGTGCAAAGGTACTCACAGTTTCGAGTAATTCCAAATTAAATATAAAAAAATTGAATTTTGAAATTTGTTGAGATTCAAAAAAGAATTTATTTAATTGAATCTTGTTACTTTTGTTTTCACAAAACATTATCCGAAAAACAATAAGCATGAAAACCCCAATCATTTATTTCGCTCTTCTTTTCTCTTTGTTATTTGCAGGATGTAATTCTGGTAATGAGAAAAATGATAATCCCGAAGAAGTTAAGGCACAACCTACATTTCCGAATGAAGATCAATTAGAGGAAAAAATGGCCGCAATTGAAAACAACAAAGATTTATTAGTTGTAAACAGTCTGAATTACAACAATAACGCTGGATCAACAGCTGGAGCAATTGCATATTTAGATAAAGAAAAGAATACTGTTAAAATGGATGAAATGTTTTCGGATGTTACTACAGGAAACTATGGTACGTATACTTTTTTTATCGAAAATGGTAAAAAAATCGTGTCTAAAGAAGTGTATTTTGACAATGAATTGAAGGTTCCAATTTTTGTGGAGCGTATTTCTTTTTATGACAAACACCAAAAGGTAATTTATACGAAGGAAAGAACAGCAGCATATGAAGAAGATTTGCCAAAAATGCAATTTCAAATCGCTAAATTAAAAGATTGTTCCCTTGATCGCACAATGAGAATTTTAAATCAAGAAAAGGATTTTGAGACTACTTTTCAAGGATTTGCTTCTGATGGTAGCACGAAATTTTTATTGGTTGGGGAAAATACCCCAGATGGTTTTGCTTCATCTTTAGCCGTGCAACGTTTGGATAAAGAAATTGAAAAGTTGTCGAATAATGAAAAAGCTATGATTGGTAAAAAACTTGAAATTCAATATGATGTGATGGTTGATGAACAAGGTTTGGCTTTTCAAATACTTCAGTCAGTTAAAATACTGAATTAATTTTCTTGAGAGGTTATTTTTTAGATTCACCTTTTTTATATCGATTCTTCAACCTTTAACCAAACAATTAAGCCGTTTGACATTTTTAACAAGATTCTCTCTTTTTGTTTGTTTAAACTTGTTCTTCAAAATAGATTAAAAATTTATGAAGAACCTATTTCAATTATTTCTAGGATTAATTTTCGTTTTTTCAGTGCAATCTGCCAGTGGGCAAACAATGAAAGTGACAGGCGTAGTCTACGACACAACGGGTGTAAAACCATTGCAAAATGCGATGATAATGGCTGTTCGTGTAAAAGATTCTTTATTATTAGGATTTACTCGTTCGGATAGCAAAGGTTTTTTTAATCTTACAAATTTTGACGCAGATACTTTTTCCTTGATCATTGCTCATCCTAATTTCGATGACAGAACCTATTATATTTTTGGGAACAAGGATAATTACGACATCAATATTCCAGTGGTTAAAATGACTTCTAAAACTAAAGAATTACAAGAAGTTATTATTTATGCGAATAAAAACCCAATTTATTATAAAGGTGACACCTTGGTTTATGTAGCCGATTCTTTTAAAGTTGCTGAAGGTGCAGTTGTAGAAGATTTATTGAAAAAATTGCCTGGTTTGAAGATTGATAAGGATGGAAAAATCACCTCGCAAGGGCAGGAAATAAATAAAGTACTCGTAGATGGAGATGAGTTTTTTGGAACTGATCCAACAATTGCGACTAAAAATTTGGCCGCTGATGGAATTCAAACTGTTCAAATTTATGAGAAAACTGATAGTGAAACGATCGGAGGTTCGGATGCTAAAATAAAAGTCCTCGATCTCAAATTGAAAGACTCCGCCAAAAAAGGTTATTTCGGAAGAGTTTCTGGAGCATCCGACTTGTATCTAACTCCTGGAGCGACATATACTGGAGCAACACCTTTCTATGAAGGAGAATTGCTTTTCAATAAATTTGACAGTAAACAAAAAATATCAGTTTTTGCATTGGGTTCTAATACGCCAAGATCTAATTTTGGGCGTGGAGACATGAATAAATTTGGTTTGACAAATGAAACCGGTGCAAATGGTAATTTTTGGGAAGCAGATAATTCAAAGAATAAAGGTGGAGTTCCTCAAACATTTAAAGCAGGAATCTACTTTTCTGATAAATACGGTAAAAAACAAAACACAGAACTGCTATTCAATTATTCCTATTATAATGATCGTCTAGATTCAAGGACTGCCAATTATTCTCAATATTTTTTAGCTGACACAACGTATTTCACGGAAGATTCAACGCGTAATCTCTCAACAAGCGAATCTCACAAATTGAATTTGACCCTTACAACGCAATTGGATTCTTTGACTTTACTTGAATTTAAACCATCGATAAGTTTTGATAGTGGTTTAACGGACAACACTTCTTTTTCACTCTTTAAAGGAGAAACTGGAATACAATCCTTGTCGACAGAAGTTGGGAATAAAAATGATTCGAAAGGTATTAAAGTGAATAATACAGTGCGTCTTTATAGAAAATTCATGAAGAAAAGACGTGAATTTGAATTGCGTTATGATTTGGTGTTGTCGAATAATAAAACTGATGGATTATTATATACTAAGTCAGATTATAAATTATTGGGAATTATTGATACAATAGATCAGAAAAAAATCAACAATAATTCTTCGACAAATCACTATGTTACTGCTTCGTATTTTGAACCACTCTCTAAGTTTGTGAAAATTAATTTCAATTATCTTTTCGAATACGGTATCTCAACTCAAGAAAAATTAGCGTACGACAAATTGAATGGAGAGTACACAGCCATTCGACAAGATCTTTCCAACAACTTCGATAATTCACGCGTACAAAATAGAGCTGGTACAGAATTAATTTATGAAAAAGGAAAACATTTTGTTTCAGGTGGAGCTTATTTTAGAAATATCAACATCAACAACAACAATTTGTCAACAGACACATTAATTAATCAAAACATTAATAACATTCTACCAAAATTCAAATATGAATTTAAACCGAGTGTGAGTAAAAGGTTAACTTTTAACTACAACACGAGTTCGCAACAACCTTCAATAAATGATTTACAACCAATTCAGGACAATTCAAATCCTAATAGAATTCAAGTAGGAAATGCGAATTTGAAACCGAATTATGTACATACAATGATGCTGAATTTCAACACTTGGAATGCATTGAGTGGAAAATACATCTGGACAGGAGGATCATTTAATGTAACAGATAATGCGTTTGCAACACAATCTACATATGATCAGTATGGACGAACACTAACACAAACAGTAAACGTGGATGGTAATTTATCAGCAAATGTTTACGGTGGAGCAGGTTTCCCAATTCTTGATAGAAAAATTGAATTTCAACCGTCTTTTACAGGATCCTTTAATAGGTACAAAAGTTTCGTTGGAACGCAAGAAAATATAACGGATAATTATGCTTTAATCCCTGGTTTGGATATTGATTTCGAATGGGATTCACTTGAGATTAGCTTAACATCAAGTTATTCATACAACAATCCAATTAGTTCATTGAGCACAGTTTCAAATACGCCGTATTCTATTTTAAAGTATGGAATTGGATTTAAATGGACGTTGCCAAAAGGATTTATTATCAAAGTTGATGGCGATTACACGAAAAATTCACAACCAGGGTCAGGATTCTACAACACTGATTTTTTCATTCTTGATGCTGAGGTAAGTAAGAAATTCTTGAAAACGGGCAATCTAGTTGTATCGGTTACTGGAAATGATATTTTAAATCAAAACATTAGTGCAAGTAGAACAGTTACAGGAAACACAACAACAGACAATAGAACAACGATCATTTCGAGATATTTTCTTTTGAAAGTGACGTATAGATTCAATAACAGAAAAATGAAAGAAGATGATTTTAGAGGTATGCATTAAAAGAATTCTTATTCTATTAGTAGTTTTATTTACAACTTCTTTTGGATTAAAAGCTCAGATTACTTCTGGGAAAATTGTTTTCGAACGCAAAACCAATCTGAAAAAACGGATGGGTGATAATCCGCGAATGAAGAATTTTATTACTGAAGAAAATAAATACCGGGTTGAGAATTTTGAATTGTTTTTTAATGATTCAAATACAGTATTTCGACCTATCGAAGATGAGGAGCCAGTTGAAGGGTTTTTGAAATATTTCACAACGCGTAATACGGTCTACCAAAACATTAATTCTAAACAGAAGTTCATTGAAATGGATTTATTTGGAACACCAGGATATATTAAGGATTCAATGGATACCAGAGCATGGAAAATAACGGAAAGTAAGAGAATGATTAGCGGGTATAATTGCCGCAAAGCATTCTGGCAGATGAATGATTCAACAAGAATATACGCATGGTTCGCAGTAGATATCGTTCCGTCAATTGGTCCTGAAGGATTTCAAGGTCTTCCAGGTGCAATTCTTGGAATGGCAACCGAAGATGGAAGTGTGGTTTATTTCGCCAAAGAAGTAAAAGCAATGGACGTTCCAGCAACTATTTTTGAGTACAGTGAAAAAGGCAAAGATATATATACCGAAAAAGCCTTGATGGAAGAACTGAAAGTGAAAATGGGTCAATGGGTTAAACCCAAAGATCTCGAAGCAATGTTTTCTTGGCTTTAAGGATTCGTGATTTGGGATTCGGAATTAATCACAAATCCTAAATTCCAAATCCCGAATTATTCGTTCTCCGCAACAACTTCAGTTACTTCAGGTAAATGAGATTTTAATAAATTCTCTATTCCACCTTTTAATGTCATAGTTGAAGAAGGACAACCAGCACATGAACCACGCATAACGACAGTTACAACTCCGTTATCAAACCCTCTGAAGTCAATTGCACCTCCATCATTTTCAACTGCTGGACGCACATATTCATCTAACAAACTTCTGATTGCGTCATCGTATTCTGATGGTAAATATTCCTTTTTAGGTTTGTCTTCTGTTGCCTCAATAACTGTTTTAGGAGCTGGCATTTGAATCAAAACATCTTTGCCGTCAGTAATCCATCCTTTTACAAATTCACGTAATTCCATTGAAATAAAATCCCAAGGAACGTTGTCCGTTTTTGTAATTGTAATAAAATTCGCTGCCATGAAGACATTCTTTACAAAAGGGAAATTAAATAACTCTTCGGCCATTGGAGAAAATCCTTTTGCATCAGTCATGGAAGAAAATTCTACAGAGTCTCCTGTAAGAAGTAAATATTTATTCGCAACAAATTTCATTGTCGACGGATTTGGTGTCATTTCTGCGTAAACTGTAACAGGTACATTCATTTTGCTCTTTTTTACAAAATTAAGTTAAACTTCCAATAATCAATTGATATTATATTTTTTGTAAGACAATTAATAGCTTATTTTTGTTTTGTGAATTTTATTAGGACTTCAATATTTATTTTACTTGCGGCATTTACCTTTCTTGGAAATGTTGGGTTCAGTGTATTTACACATACCTGCAAAAAAGATGGTGTTTCTCGGTCCTTTTTTATTCAACAGAATCATCAGTGTGAACAGCATCAGGAAGAATCTCTTCCCCCTTGTTGCAAGAAAAAAGTAATTAAGGATGATAATTGCTGTAATGATGAGGTGGATGTTGTAAAAATTAAACTTGATTTCCACAATGATTATCACCCAACGATAGAAACCTTATGTTTTAATCTAGCTTCAGTAAAAATTAAATTTGAAGAAAACACTCTCTTTGCTTCAAATGATCAATTAACAGAATATATTAATCCTCCACCAAAACCATGGGGTAGGGAAATACTCATTTTACATCAAGTTTTTCGTATTTAAGATTTAATGCTTAACGCTAGTTATTCATTAAATTAAAATATATGAAAAGTAAATTATTGGTTTTACTTTTTTTGTCAGTTGCATTAACATCCTTTTCTCAATTGAAAGGGGTTGTTTTAGGCTCAAATGATTTAAAAAGAGAACCGCTCATTGGAGCAAAATTAAAATTGATGAACAGTAAAATTGCTGTTCTAACGGACAAAGAAGGGATGTTTGAACTAATTCTACCCAAAGAATTACCAGACACGTTAATTATTTCCGCATTTGGGTATAATTCGGACACTTTAATTGTCGATAAAAAAGACAGGTATATTTCATTAGAAATAACCTTGTTTTCTGATAAATTAATTCCAGAAGTTGTCATTCAAATGAAACGTGATACGCATTCAATTTCTCGTTTGAAAACGCTGCATGTTGAAGAGTTAACGGCTGGTGAATTAAGAAAGGCTGCATGTTGCAATTTATCTGAATCCTTCGAAACAAATGCTTCAGTTGATGTGAATATTACGGATGCTGTTTCAGGTGCCAAGAAGATTCAAATGATGGGCTTGGATGGAGTTTACACACAAATTCAATTGGAAAACATTCCCTATTTAAGAGGGTTAGAAAGTTCATTTGGCTTGAATTCTGTTCCTGGTACATGGATCGAATCAATTCAAATTACAAAAGGAACAGGTAACGTAGTGAATGGCTATGAATCCATGGCTGGATTGGTCAACTTAGAAGTGAAAAAGCCGCTGGAAATGGAAAAATTCTTTTTCAACTTCTATACCAATGCCTTCGGAAGAGAAGAAGTCAATTTGAATGCTGGACACATTTTGAATGAAAAATGGAGCACTGGTTGGTTTGCGCATGCCTCTAGCATGTTTGGTGAAATGGATCGTAATGGTGACGGATTTCGAGATACCCCAAAAGGAAATAACCTTGCTTTTATGAACAGATGGGCTTTTCAAGGAAAAAAAATGGAATCTCAATTTGGTGCCAATGCTTATTTAGACACAAAAAATGGAGGTCAAACCGGATTTAACCGCACAACTAATGATGGGAAATATGGAGTTCAAATTGACTCAAGGCATATTGATGTTTTTGCAAAAACAGGATTTTTTCTCAAAAAACCGCAAACATCAATTGGTGTTGTCTATAATTTCAAATACCAAACTGTTGACGCTAAATTTGGAATCAGACAATTTTCTGGAGAAGAAAAACGGGGCTATGTCAATGCCATTTATGATGGATATTTTGGGACAACAGATCACAAAATTAAAGCGGGAATCAGCGGTGTTTATATTGACATGAAGCAACATCAAGATTCATTGACTTCTGATCGAATTGAAATTGTACCAGGTGTTTTTGGTGAATACACCTATACTGGAGCACGTTTAACGACTGTTTTAGGAGCGCGTTTGGATTATCATAATCTTTATGGAATACAATTTTCTCCAAGATTGCATGCAAAATACACCTTAACGGAAAAGACGGATGTGCGTTTTACTGCTGGAAAAGGATGGAGAGTTCCAAATTTCATGATTGACAACATTTCACTTTTGGCAAATTCAAAAACATGGGTTGTTCCACTGTCGTTAATGCCAGAAGTTTCATGGAATATTGGTGGTTCATTGGTGCAAGAGTTTAAACTGTTTGATAAAAAAGCGACCATCACACTTGATTATTACCATACGTTATTTGTCAATCAATTAATTGTTGACCGTGATTTTGATAATAATAGTGTCGTTTTTAAAAACTTAGAAGGAAGTTCATATTCCAATAGCTTTCAAACGGAGCTTAGTTTTTCAGTAATAAAAAACTTAGAATTTAGATTGGCATATAAATTTTTGGACGTAAAAGCGGAATATGCAGGAATCATGCAACAACAAGTTATGATTCCAAAACAACGTGGTTTTTTTAATGTTGGCTATATTACTCG
>JBILYS010000333.1:0-2950 GCA_044377625.1 Crocinitomicaceae bacterium | reverse complement strand
ATGCGTCTTTCACAGAATGTGCAGAAACAAGGAAATTTTGAGCTACTTTTTTTGCTTTTTCATCATCTGCTGCTTCACTATCATAAGTGATTTTCACCTTGTACCAAACGTCAGCATCGTCGTAAGCAAAAATATCGTGAATTTCAGTTCTTGTAATTCCAATGACATTGAATTCACCTTTGATAATACTCCCAAGCTCCTCATAGATGCGTGCTTCTGCATCTGTAAAAGTCATTGCTGCTAATAAATATGGTTCAGAAACGCGCTTGAATTGGCCGTTATCTAATTGTTTTGTGTACTTAACTTTTACTGTAAACCAGTTATTCATAATTCAATTGTTTGTTGATTCAAAATAGGAAACAAAGATAAGCATGAATAATGAAATTTAGATTGAGAATGCACTGAATGAACAGCTATTTTTCAACAGTTTTTCAAAAGAAATTAGATTGAAGGACTTTTTAGTTCTCAAATTTTCGTCCATTTTTGAATACGATATACGAACTATTAAAGAGTTTTACCAAAACAAGATTTCCATATATTTCATATTCAGAATCCATTTGATTTGTTATTTCATGAACTTTACCATCAATCAAAGCGCTAACGCCGCCCATAATATTGCGAAAGGCGAATACATTGTTTTTTAGTAAATAATCCTTCGGTGTAAAATTACACACCTGTATTTTAGCATCATTCTGATAGGCATAAACATATGAGTTTTCTCCCCAAATAACGATATCATCCTTCACTTCCCAAAAATTAGCTGAAAAATTTGAAAGTTGCGTTTTAGATCCGTTTTTATACATCATTAAGTTACCATTCAAATCTTCGTAGACAACAAATCCTCGTCCTGCCTTATACTTTTTAATGTAGAATTGTTCTACATCGAAAAATTGACCATTTTCAAAAACAGCAAAAGTTCTTGTTGTTGGATCATTTAAACATAAAATATCTGTTCCCGCTTGAAATTCAATTGCACCGTTCCAAACACCTAAATCATAGGTGTCACCATTCCAAAAAACCTTGTAAAAATTCCCGTTATCCTTGAATGCTAGAATATTCTCCCCAACCGCAACAGGCATATAAATTCCTTCTATAATGGTGTAAAGTGGATATGTTTTTTTATTCCAATAAACATTTAATGAATTAAACCTAGTATCTTCATAAACAATGATACTATCTTTTACTTCATAATTTTGAGCATAATATGTCAAGGTTTGCAATTTCCCAGCATCCCACATATTTAGGGTGCTGCCAATGTTATAACCCAATAAATGATCTGAAACCTGATACTGTAAATTCATATTGGAAATATCTTTTCTCTCTTTCCCATCATATACTCGAAGATTTCCTTTCGTATCGATATAAGCTACAAGTTCGTCGCCAGCTTTGTATTCTTTGATACGCTGAAATTCAATTTGACGAAAATTATCGTTTTCAAAAGACTTGAAATAATAATTAAAATCGATAAAAGGAACAACATTCTGCCCAAAGAAAAAGGTTGAAATAAAAAGGCTAAAGAAAAGTATCGCGTTTTTCATTATTCAAAGATAGACAATTTTCAAGCCAAACCGATGTACTTGCAAATCAACCCCTAGAACGATTATTAATCCGTACATCATTTAAGCAGCACATATTCAATAAAACTGATTTACTTTGTATTCGATATAAACTGAAATCATCAATGAAAAAAATCATCGTTACTGGGATATTGGCTTTTGTGGCCCTTGCTACCCAAGCACAAAAAAAGATCGAATATATTGAATACGATCTTCCAAATGGAATCCATGTTATTATACATGAAGAACACGCAACACCAATTGTTGCTGTTTCGATACTTTACCATGTTGGATCTAAAAATGAGATTGCAGAAAGAACTGGATTCGCTCACTTTTTTGAACATTTATTATTTGAAGGTTCTGCTAATATTGGTAGAGGCGAATACAGTGAATTAGTAGAGAAAAACGGTGGGACGTTAAATGCCAACACATCTCAAGATAGAACGTATTATTATGAAATTTTACCTTCAAATCAATTGGAATTAGGAATTTGGTTGGAAAGTGAAAGATTATTGCATGCTAAAGTTGACAACACAGGAATTGAAACTCAGAGAAGTGTCGTAAAAGAAGAGAAACGTCAACGTGTTGACAATCAACCGTACGCATCTTTTATTACTGAAATGTTTAAAAGAATGTTTACAGTTCACCCATACAACTGGGTACCAATCGGAAGTATGGAGCATTTAGATGCTGCGCAAGAAGAGGATTATGTGAATTTCTACAAGACTTTTTATGTGCCAAGTAATGCTACACTTTCAATTGCTGGAGATTTAAATGTCGAAGAAACAAAAAAATGGATTGAAAAATATTTTGCTTCAATGCCTAAAGGTCAAGCAATCAATTTATTTAGAGATTTTGAAAATTTAACTGATGATGAATTCTTTAAACGTTATAGTGTTGCAAAATCAAAATTTGACGCAAAAGACTTCATGAATTCAAAAAGTCCAGAAGCGAAGAGATTAATTGGAATGTATTCCAACAAGGCAATTGACATTCCTCGTCCACAAAAAGACACAGAAAAATTAACTGGTGTTATTAAAGACGTTGTTTACGACAACATTCAACTTCCAGCTATTTTTATGGGTTATAAATTTCCAGCTCAAACACATCCTGATACGTATGCTTTGGAAATGATGAATGAGGTTTTGTCTGGTGGAACAAGTTCTAGAATCAATAAAACAATTGTAGAGAAAAAAGAAATGGCAACTTTTGCCTTTTCATTTAACTATGGCCTTGAAGATGCTGGAGTTGGAATTATGGCAGCAGTTGCTGCACAAGGAATCAATTTAGATGATATTCAAAAAGAATTTGACATACAAATTGATATGATGAAAAATGAATTAATTTCTCAAGAAGAATTTGAAAAAGTGCGTAATCAATTTGAAAACAACCTT
>JBILYS010000332.1:0-2951 GCA_044377625.1 Crocinitomicaceae bacterium | reverse complement strand
TTTATCTAACGTTTTATACTTGTGAAAAGCTGCATTATCATAATAATACATCATATCTCTTGCTTTATAGGATGCATTAACAATAACTGCGACTTTTCTCTTTTGAAAACTGTGAACCATCTCTGCAGTTTCTTTCCAACCTTCACCATCTCTTTTTCCTGAGTCAAATTGATAGAAAAAATGGAGCATTAAAACCAAGAAATAGGATCTATAAAACCATTTACCTTTCTCTAAATGCAAGAATAAGTATCCAATGGATAAATACAATCCGAAACTCGCAAACAAAACGTATCTAACCTGAAAAGATGGAATATATTGGGCTAAATAAAAATTAATTAAAAGTGGGAGAATAAATAACAGCCAAAACACTAAAAATATTCTCCAAGAAAATACTTTTTTAAACCATGAATAACGCAATCCAATAATCAGCATCACAGGAGATAAAAAATACGGAATTATTAAAGGATAATAGGCTTGGTCGTTCCCAACAACCTTGAGTAAAATATATTTAAAGTCCTCAAATGTAGAGAGTCCCAACCAGAAATTCTCATCTGGGACAACACTTTTAAAAATCACCAATTGTGGTATAAATAAAATTGCACTCAATGCATATCCTAAACAAAGCATTAAAACCAATTTCCTCTCTTTGTTCCAATAAAATAAACAGCCAATAAATTGCACTATTGGCACCAAAACAGCATTGTAATGTGTGTAAGGTAATGCTGCATTTATAAAGATTAATAAATAGAGCCACTTCCTGTTTTTTGTTTCAAGGAATTGAATGAATGAATAGCATGAGGCAACTGTAAGAAATAAAACGAGCTGAAAGGCACGTATTTCATGACTAAAATCAAAATGCAAATTGGAAAATAAAAAACAAACTGAAACGAAAACAACGAACCAAAAATTTCCAATTTTTTTTGTCAATTTAAAAAGCAGTATTGCAGTGCCAATACTGATAATAATATTTAGTGACTTAACGGCAACTAGACCAATTCCAAAAAGTTGAATCCAAAAATGTAAGAACAAATAATAGAGTGGCGGATTTGCCTCATTGTTCAATGTCTGCAACAACTCATTGATTGATTGTTGCGAATAAAACACACTAAACGCCTCATCTCCTTGTAATTCAAGTTGATTTACCGTGCCAAATTTCACAAGTGAATGAGCAGCTATTAAGATTAAAAACAACCCTTGATAAGAATGTTTTTCTGAAAAAAATAATTTAAACTTTAGTTTAATGTCAGTAAAATTCATTCGTCTCTTTCTCTGATTTTAGTCAAATATAATTGTATTTTAACATTCATCGAAATTTTCGTTTTTCTTGTTTTGTTAAACCCTTTTAATATTGCTATTTTTACGCTATTACGTACCTCATCAAATAATTGGCAAAAACAGTCGTTAATTAGGCAATGAAATTATTTTACTTCCTTTTATTTTTAAATTTTAGCCTTTCCGCTCAAGTAGGGACCGGTGAATGGCGTTTACATGTTCCTAATAAAAAAGCTATCGATGTTGTAGTTGAAGGCAACCTTGTTTATGCTGCTTTTGAAAATGGTTTACAGGAATATGATATAGAAGCAAGTGAAACTAGTCTTTGGACCGATGTAAATGGATTGTCAGACATTAACTTAACTTGTTTAGGATATGATGCTTCACAAAAAGCTCTATTCATCGGTTATGACAATGGAAATATTGATAAAATCGTAGATAATAAAGTCACAAATATTCCTGCTATTAGACTTGCTCAAGTGCCAGGAAATAAAAGAATTAATAAAATAATACCCTTCCAAGGTTTTATATATTTCGCAACTAGTTTTTCGATTGTTAAAATTGACCCCCTAAAAAATGAAGTAAAAGAAACGTTTTATCCCACTATTGAAGGTTCAGCTATTTTGGATATCGCATTTAGGGGAGATTCTATCTTTGCTTTGACTCCTGAAAAACTGTTGCGTGCAAACATTAACAATATCGCATTGGGAGATCCTTCTCAATGGGTTGTTGATTCAAGAATAGCTGTTCTTTCATTAAATACTTACAAGGATATTGAAATAATTTCGGATCAGCTTTTTGTATTACAACAAAACGACGCATATGGATTAGATTCTGTTTTCCATGTTACGAATACAGCTAAAACAAGTGTTTATAATGAACCTTTTAGCATTGAAATAAATTCTTTAACAACTGATGAAAATCGACTGGTAATCAATTCTGACGGCGCAATCTATATAGTAAATTTAGACTATACGTATAATAAGGTTTATTCATCATATTCTTTGAATACATGGGTTTCGGCAGAAAATAGTTGCACAGTTTCCGGTGTTACTTGGGTTGCGGATAAAACATTAGGCCTTTTTAAAATTAACAATGAATATTCGCTGACACCTTACCTTTTTGAAGGGCCACCAAAAAAAGATTTTTATTCAATGGATTGGCAAAAAGGTAAATTAGCAGTTGTTGGTGGTGGTCTTTCTTCAGCAGCTTCAACATATGGAAGTTCGGGACTGTATTTGTTTGAAGATGAAAAATGGTCTTTGCGCGATAAAACGAATATGACAATGTGGTCCACTGCAAATATTTGGGACTATTTAGCCGTTTCAATTGACCCTACAAATTCTGATAACATTGCGATTGGAACTTATTCAGAAGTGCCAATTTCAATAATGGATAATTCTGGTCAAGTTTCAAAAACATTTACTCCAGCAAATTCGACGTTACAGTTCACTGAATTAGCCTCTACAAATGCGATGATAACATCCATAGCGTATGATGACTCAGGTAATTTATGGGTGCTCAATGGCTATTCAAATACACCTTTAAACGTGTACACCAAAGAAGGAGATTGGTATGCGTATGATTCAGGAAACGCTGCTGAAAATAAATTTTCCAGGAAATTAACGGTTGATTATAATGGGAATTCGTGGTTCAGTATCGATGGATCTGGTTTATTC
>JBILYS010000331.1:0-2955 GCA_044377625.1 Crocinitomicaceae bacterium | reverse complement strand
CCCAAATCCAGCAGTTGGAGTTACACATATTGAATGGAGCGGTTTAGAAATAACTTCTTTACAATTAATTGATATGACAGGTCAAATCGTTTCGACTACAGCAATTAATAGTATGATTTCAACTTTCGAATTAAACCAAGAAAAAGCGGGAGAATATTTTGTTAAAATGAACCTTTCAAATGGTGGTTCTGTAGTAAAGAAAGTGACTTTTATCTAAGTAGTTTATATAAGAACTCAGCGCATAAAAAATAAATAAAATGAGCACAAAAATAATAAGTACTTGTATAATTAGTCTTTTTCTATTTAAAGGTCATGAAAATGATGCATTAGAGATCAACAAGGCAAAAACAAGTTCTAAGATAGAATTAACAAAAGGTAATGTTGAATTGAGTTCCATATCTATTGACTTAGATTGTAATGAATAAATCAATAAAAAATAGTTGATGTGAATGTAGTGATAAACATCAATTTAGTTTCGATTAGTTAATAGTTTAATGTTTCAAAAAAAAGCCGCAGCTTCAGACCCTGTGGCTTTTATTCAGACACGTTTGAAAATAGAATTAACAGAAAACAAAAATGAGTTATTTATAAAGGTTACAACCAATAAAATAGTAAAAAATAGTTGATGTGAATGTAGTGATAAACATCAATTTAGTTTCGATTAGTTAATAGTTTAATGTTTCAAAAAAAGGCCGCAGCTTCAGACCCTGTGGCTTTTTTATGTCTTATAAAATTGAAGAAAAATCAAGCAAGTTAAAGATATCCTTTATCCTTTGCCCAGCTGCTTAATTGCGCTGCATTCGGGATGTTAAGTTTTTTAAGGATGTTGTGACGGTGTGTTTCTACGGTTCTTGGAGAAATGAAAAGTTTATCCCCTATTTCTTTTGAAGTTAGACCTGTTGCTATCAATTTCACAATATCTATTTCCTTTAAGGTAAGTTCCTTCTTTGATTCTGAATTATCAACATCTAACAAAGAATTGAAATAGCGATCTTTGATTTCATTTGCTATATAAACTTCACCAGCGTGCACTTTTAGAATAGCTTCTATTAATTCACTTTTTGTCGTGTTTTTTGTCAAATATCCTTTTGCTCCTTTCGAAAGAAACTTTTTCACGAATGTAATATCATCGTGAAGTGATAAACCAATAATACGTGTTTTTGCCAAATCATTGTGAATCATTTCGGTTGCGTCAAATCCATTACTTTCTTTTAAGTTGATATCCATTAAGACAATATTGGGTTTGTGCTCTATGCAAAAGTCATACGCCGAAGTGGCATTATCAGCTGTTCCAACCACTTTTATTCCAGGAGCATTTTCTAATATTGATGACCATGCTTCCGCAATTAATTTGTGATCATCTACAATTAATACATTTATGTCAGTTTCCATAAGGATTGAGAATTTTATTTCAGCTTCTTTCAAAAATACTTAATTCATTATTAAAAAAAGGTAAAAATTGAACAAAAATTCTATTTGGAAGTTTTGAAAGTCCGTTTTTCTTTTTAATTTAGGTTGACCACTCTTAAAAATAACTGCATGAATAATGATAGTTTTATAAATGAGACACTGAAAAACACCATTTTAGAAAACCAACCTGGAACCTTCTTTCGTCGGAGAAATGATGATAAACAAACCTTTTTGAAGGTTTCAAAAAATTGGGAAAATCTTGCTGGCTACTCAAATGAGGATCTCAAGTCGAATAATTCTTTTTATGAATCAATCTTTCATGAAGATAGGGAATTGGTGCTTGAGGGTATTAAAAAAAGCATTGAACAAAAAAACCAATGGAAATTAAATTATAGAATTATAACAAAAGATGGTTTAACTAAATGGATTGAGGAGATTGGAATACCAATCTTTGATGATAATGACAATTTATTGTTTTTAGAAGGTTACATCTCAGAGATTATTAATGGAAATTCAGTAACTCATCAAGAATTGGTGTTTAAAAATGCTGTGTATAGTACTTCTATCGTTTCTATAACAGATAAAGTGGGTAAAATCATTTCGGTCAATGATTTATTTTGTTATCATTCAAAATATACTAAAGAAGAATTAATTGGTCAAAATCATCAAATCCTAAATTCAGGACATCACCCAAAAGAGTTTTTCACAGATTTATGGAAGACAATATTGAACAAAAAAGTTTGGCGTGGTGAAATTAAAAATAGGGCAAAGGATGGTACTTATTATTGGGTAGACACTCTTATTTCTCCTGTTTTCAATGACCAAGGAGAAATAGAACAATTTCTATCAATTCGTAATATTATTACTGAAAAAAAACAAAATGAGTTTTTGTTGAAGAGTATTTATGATGGATTAACGGTTAAAACGGGTGAGAATTTTTTCTCCAACCTGACTTCTTATTGTTGTAAAAGTCTGGGTGTAGATTATTGTTTTGTTGGTTGGTACAATGAATCTGTATCTTCTATCGAGACAATTGCTGTTTCAGATGCTAATAGTTTACTTAATAATTTCACATATAAGCTTGAAAATACACCATGTGCTAATGTTATAAATAAAAATGTTTGTTCAATTCCTCAAAGTGTTCAAAATGAATTTCCAAAAGATGACGATTTGGTAAAAATGAATATCGAAGCATATTTAGGAATACCAATTTTAGATGAAAATAAGAAAATTCTTGGACTAATTGTCTTATTAAATAAAACACCATTGTTTGATGCTTTTGATAAGGAATTTATTTTAAGTGCTGTGGCATCTCGAATTGGAAATGAATTAACAAAGTTTTTATTAGAAAAGGATAAAAAACAATTTGAAGAATATACAGAAAATTTACTTTCCTCAATGGGCTCTCAAATTTGTGTTATGCATGAAAGTGGTGAAATATTAATTTTAAACAAAGTGTCGGATATTTTATCATTAGCCAATAACAAAATTGATTTAAGAACTGCAGAAGTGGGAAGTAATTATATGGATTTACTCTCAAAAACA
>JBILYS010000330.1:0-2960 GCA_044377625.1 Crocinitomicaceae bacterium | reverse complement strand
AAGCAAGGATTACTCTTCACGAACATTTATGCAACTGGAGGCACCTCGGAAATCGGTAATTCTTCTATTTTTAGTGGTTATCCTGCACTTCCGGAAATTTCGATAACGATGCAGCCAGATAAACATAGAAAAATGCCATCATTTAACGAAGACCTGAAGAAATGGGGATATACCTCCAATTATATTTTTAGTGGGGATTTAAAATATGGCAACATTGGTGGCTATTTCATTGACCATGGTTTTGATGTTGTAGAGGATGAAGATGATTTTCCAAAAAACTTGAAACGTGGCAAACTAAATTATTATGATGAAGATTTATATAGTATCTTAATCAAGAAAATGGATCAGTCAAAAGGACCTTTTATGCATTGCGCATTTACAGGAAGCACGCATTCTCCTTATGATTATCCAAATCGAGGAACAAAAAAATGGAAAGGGGAAGATCCTGATTTTATGAGTTCAATGTATTATGCGGATAAATGTTTAAATGATTTCATCAATAAATGCAAAAGTCATAGCTGGTATAAAAATACCATTTTCGTATTCGTTGCAGATCATGGACACGCTGCTCCAACTGTTGAAAACCCAAATTTATCAGCCTATTTTCATATTCCACTTTTCATTTACGGTGAACCTTTGAAAAAAGAGTTTCGTGGACAAAAATTAACGACTTTAGGTTCGCAAGCAGATATTGTTCGAACGTTACTTTATCAAATGGGAGGAGATTGTGAACGGTATCATTGGAGCAAGGATTTATTGAATCCTAATTGTCCTCAGTTTGCATTGCACACAATCAATAGAGGTTATGGCTGGATTACACCTAAGGGAAATTTTAGTTACCACATGGATGCTAAAAATTATCCTGATTTAACTTACGATAAAAAAGCACTAAAAAAAGAAAGCGACCGTTGTCATTCCTTTATGTCATTAATTTATAACGAATACAAGAATCTTTAAGATGGTTCAAACCGACAAATTTTATTCATACAAACTCATCATTTTTGCCGCAATAATTGTACGGTTAATTGCAACTATTTTCTCACAAGGTTATGGCATGCACGACGATCATTTTTTGGTGATTGAAGCATCGGCTTCTTGGGTTGATGGTTACGATTACAATAATTGGTTGCCTTGGACTGAGGGAAATGTTGGAATACCAGAAGGACACAGTTTTACGTATGTTGGATTAAATTACATTTACTTTTCTATCATGAAATTTTTGGGTGTAATGGATCCTAAAATTCTCATGCTCGTAAATCGTTTGATTCATGCCTTGGCTTCTCTAGTAGTAGTTTGGTTTGGAATGAAAATCACGGAGAAACTATCAAATCGTGAAAATGCAGTAAAAGTAGGTTGGATTTTAGCGTTACTTTGGATTCTTCCTTTTGTTTCCGTTCGAAATTTGGTAGAAGTTGCAGCGTTACCCTTTTTAGTTTACGGCGTTTGGCTCGTGCTCAAAAAAGAAAAGATTGGGAATTTTATTCTCGCTGGAATGTTTATCGGAATGGCTGTTTCTTTTCGCTATCAAATTGGCGTTTTTGCAATGGGAATAGCAGCCTATTATTTCTTTAAATGGCAATTCAAACTGTTTTTCGCCTTTTCATTTGGAGTAGTTTTACTTTTCATTTTGACCCAAGGATTAGTTGATTATTTTATCTGGGGTTACCCATTTGCAGAATTGATCAGCTACATCACTTACAATTTAAAAGAAGGATCAGCTTATCTTCCAAACCAGAATTATTTCATGTATTTCATTGTCTTGATTGGAAGTTTGTTTGTCCCACTCGGAATTATCATCGGTATTGGATTTTTTAAATCGTATAAACGCTATGCCGTTTTATTCATCCCAACACTAGCATTCATCTTATTTCATACATTGTATCCAAACCGACAAGAACGATTCATTTTATCCGTTTTACCTTTCTTTATAATCCTTGGTGTTATGGGATATCAATTGCTCAAAGATTCCAACTGGAAAAATAAACTTTGGAAAACATCCATGCTTATTTTCTGGATTTTCAATGTTCCATTTTTGCTTTTCTCAATGACGATGTATTCCAAAAAATCTCGCGTTGAAGCAATGTATCATTTGTATGGAAACAACATTGAGAATGAACGTATTTTATTGGAGGGTTCATCCACTCAAAGAACCTCGATGATGCCAAAATTTTACTCAAAAAGTTGGTATTCCCAATTTACAGACCGAACTGATTCAACGCAAGATTTAAGAGTGAATCCAGTTAATGATTACGATTATATCTTCTTCTTTGATGAAAAGGATTTATCCAAACGCATTCAAAAATACAAGGTGATTTATCCGAAGATGAAATTGGAGAAAAAGAGTTTCCCTAGCACAATAGATGTGATGTTGCGGAAGTTAAATCCACGCAATGCTAACGAGTATATTGAAATTTGGCGCACACATTCTCAAAAATAAGAATCCTTTATCTACCTTTAATCTGTGAAAATCCTTGTCGTTCGGTTTAGTTCTATTGGTGACGTTGTATTAACAACTCCTGTCGTGCGTTGTTTAAAACAACAAATTCCAAACTCCGAAATTCATTTCATCACCAAAAAAGCGTTCAAAGGGATTTTAGAACATAATTCCAATATTTCTAAGATTTTCACAATTGACTCGTCCATTTCTGAGGTTATTCTAACTTTAAAAGAAGAACAATACGATTACGTTATCGACCTTCATAAAAATTTACGCACGTTTCAACTCAAAAATAAATTGGGGCGTCCTTCCTACTCTTTTCCTAAATTGAATTTTGAAAAGTGGATGTTGGTAAATTTGAAACGAAACAAGATGCCGAAAGTTCATGTTGTGGACCGTTATTTTAAAGCAGTAGAAAAATTAGGCGTCAAAAATGACAATAAACCATGTGATTTCTATATTCAGCCTTCAGAAGAAATTCAAATCAAAGATCATTTTCAGCTTGCTTCAGAGAAATATATTA
>JBILYS010000328.1:0-2964 GCA_044377625.1 Crocinitomicaceae bacterium | reverse complement strand
AGGTTGCATGGATTCGATGGTTAATCATTACACTGCCAACAAACGCTTAAGATCAACTGATGCATACACACCTGGTGGAGCGGCAGGATTTCGTCCAGATTATCCAACAGTTGTCTATTCAAAAATACTCAAGGATCTTTTTCCTGATGTTCCAGTGATGATTGGTGGAATTGAAGCTTCGCTCAGACGAGTTACCCACTATGATTACTGGCAAGATGAACTAAAAACTTCAATTTTAGAACAATCTGGAGCAGATATTTTGGTTTATGGAATGGGAGATCAGCCATTGCGCGAAATGTTGCAGTTATTAAAAAAAGGCGTTCCATTTTCGAATTTACATACGATTAAACAAGTTGCTTTTCTTCAAAATAAGGAAGAGGAATTGCCTAAAAATAAGAATTGGGAGACCGTTGAATTGGCAAGTCACGAAGAATGTCTTGAAGACAAAATTAAATACGCTTCAAATTTCAAAATTGTTGAAGTAGAATCGAATAAATGGGAAGCGAATCGTATTATTCAACATGTTGGTAACCAAACACTGGTAATAAATCCTCCGTATAAAACGATGACAGAAAATGAGATAGACCGTTCGTTCGATTTACCTTATACCCGTTTACCGCATCCGAAATACAAAAAACGTGGAGCTATTCCTGCCTACGATATGATTAAATTTTCTATCAACATGCACCGCGGTTGTTTTGGAGGATGTAGCTTTTGTACTATCTCAGCACACCAAGGAAAATTCATTGCTTCAAGAAGCGAAAAATCCATTTTACAGGAAGTTGAAGAAGTTACCAATCACCCAGATTTCAGAGGTTACATTTCTGATTTAGGTGGACCTTCAGCGAACATGTATAAAATGAAGGGAAAAGATGAAGCCATTTGTGCGCGTTGTTCTTCACCAAGTTGTATTCATCCAGTTATTTGTAACAATTTGGATACTTCTCATAAACAAATGACGGAATTGTATCGCAAGGTTGACGCCAATCCAAAAGTTAAAAAAGCATTTGTTGGTTCTGGAATTCGCTACGATTTATTAGTGGATGATTTCAACAAGAACAACGATGATGGAAATCATGACGAATATATTGAGCAAGTTATAACTCGTCACGTCAGCGGACGATTAAAAGTTGCCCCCGAACATACTTCTGATGCAACACTTCGTGTCATGCGGAAACCATCGTTCAAATATTTCCACAAATTCAAGGAGAAATACGATAAAATTTCTGAAAAGCACAATTTAAAACAACAATTGATTCCCTATTTCATTTCGTCGCATCCAGGCTGTGAAGAAGAAGACATGGCCAATTTGGCAGCTGAAACAAAGGACATGGGATTCCAATTGGAGCAAGTGCAAGATTTTATGCCTACTCCGATGACTGTTGCCGAAGTAATTTATTACACGGGCGTTCATCCATATACGTTGAAACCAATAAAAACAGTCAAGACAAAAGAAGAGAAGTTGAATCAAAACAAGTATTTTTTCTGGTATAAAAGAGAAAATCAGGATTGGATTCGCCAGCGCTTAACACAGGCAAAAAGACCTGACTTAATCGATAAACTATTGGGTGATCAGCAAAAAACTTCTGATAAGAAAGTTCCAAATTGGTTAGAAGGGCGCAGAAAAAGATAAAATAAATCGTTATTTATATACTTGGTTTTCATAACTTTGACGTCTATTAAAACCTACACATGAACCGATTATTACTCTTCATTGTCTTATTTTCAAGTAATTCATTTTCGCAAATAAGTAATTCCTTTCAGGAAGCGTATGCATTAAATTCTTTTGTACCATCAGGATTATTGGAAGCTGTTTCATTTTCCAACACGCACATGCGCGAAATAACAGATCAAGATGCCAATTCTTGTTCTGGAATACCACGACCTTATGGAATAATGGGACTTTTTGAAAATGGAGCAGGTTATTTTATTGAAAATGGTCAAATCATTGCAAATTACAGTGGAATTTCAATTGCAGATCAAAAAAGCGCAATCACTCTACAAATTTTAGCGTATGCAAAAGCCTTCAATGCGCTGATGCAAGTGCAAACTTCACTTATAACTGAAAAGAATAATCCTGAGAAAATAAGAACTGTTTTGTTGCAATTAACAGAAATTCCTGATTCAGGAATCGTTAATATTTTTGCAAGAGACGCACAAATAATTGAAATTCTAAGATTCATGAATAGTGCTGAAAAAGCACAATTGTATCAATTTCCAGTGCATCATTTCAATCTTTCTAAAGTTTTTGGTGAAGAAAATTACAAGGTGCTTTCTGCAAAACGAATCTCATATGGGGCCACTTCAATTTCAACAGAAGACAATTTGCAGTACAAAATAAAACAGAGTAAATCTTTACAATATGGTCCAGCAGTTTGGAATCCTGCCCCAACCTGTAATTTCAGTTCACGGGGAGGAATTGCCATATCAGCAATTACGATTCATACTATTCAAGGAACGTATGCCGGTGCAATTTCATGGTCGCAGAATTGTGCCTCAAGTGTTTCTTTTCATTATGTTGTTCGCAGTTCTGATGGACAAATCACACAAATGCTTTTAGAAGAAGACAAAGGATGGCATGTTGGCACAGAAAATCCATACACAATTGGGTATGAGCATGAAGGATATATTGATGATGCTTCTTGGTATACCGAAGCTATGTATCAAAATTCAGCAGCTTTGAGTCGCGACATTATCAATAGTGGATATGGAATTCCAGCATTACGTACCTATTTTGGTCCTGCAACAGTTGGAACATTGTTACTTGGAAATTGCACAAAAATCAAAGGGCATCAGCATTTTGCGAATCAAACGCACACCGATCCAGGTATCAATTGGAATTGGGAGAAATATTACAGATTAATCAATAACAATCCTACAATTACAACCATTAGTTCTGCTACTGGGAATTTGTATGATTCCGGTGGACTTGCAGGAAATTATCAAGATGATGAGCGTTTATTG
>JBILYS010000329.1:0-2964 GCA_044377625.1 Crocinitomicaceae bacterium | reverse complement strand
TATTGTGATTATTTAGTGGTTTTTAATTAGAGTAAAGGTTTTAGCAGGTTTATTGGAAACTAAAACAGTTAAAAAATAAGATGCAGGTTCCAATTCTTGCACAGAGATTTCTGTGTCTAGTTCCTGAATTGATGCTGATTGAATCAATCTTCCGCTAGCATCTGTAAGTTGATAGTTAAGTAATTCTGTTTGACTGATATCGCCAAATGTGAGATGAATGAAATTGGTAGCTGGGTTTGGAAATAAGTTAATTTCAAGTGAACTGAACAATTCATCTACAAATAAAGGATAGATTTCATAGGCTTGTTGAAGCCCTTGTGAAATGGTACCATTAGTGTTAGATGTTGATGTGTAATCGGTTTGTCCTATTGAATAACTAACCGAACCTTGTGCACTTGAAACATTACCTCCTGTCGTAAGAGTGTTTTGCTGAGCGTTCACAAGAAGTGTAGTGAACAATCCAACAAACATAAGTGGTTTTTTCATGAGTGGTTTTTTAAGTAAATGATTTAAGCTATTAAAATTGCTATGGTCAAAGAAAGCTGTAGTTTTTTGGAACCAATCCTAAAAAATCAAATGAAAAACACATTTACGCAGAACTACTTAGTTGATTATACGGTAAACACTTAATAAATTAATCTTTACCGCACATTTTCTTAATCTATTTAAATAGAAATACGACTGAAAAAGGTTTTAAAATATCAAAATGAGCTATGTGAATTGCATTTTTTATTAAATGACTCATCGGTTTTTTTGTGGGCCAGAGTAGCAATCAAACGAAAGAAGTTCAATGGTTTTGAATTTCACAAGATAAATAACTGTCGAGATATTATCCAAACTTGGGAAAAGGAACACTAGAGAAAAAAAATGAAAGAACATGAGGCAAATGATTAATAAATTACCTTAGTTTTCAATAAAAAGGAATCCCATCAAATTACCCTTTCTCATTCCTGTCATAGGAATATCTTCTTGCACAAATATTGAACGCACGGCGGACCAGCACCGAAGGTAAATAATATTAAATTTGAAATTGAAATTGACTTTTTCTCTAGGCGTGAAACCGTTATTTTCTCCATTTTTTACTCCACAAAAAAGCCCAATTCCGTTCACGAAACTGGGCTTTTCATTATCTATAACTTAGCTTAATTCACTAACAACTTATGTGAAGGAGCGAATTTCGTTAAGGTAATTCCTTCCACTGCTTTCGTATATTCTTCAATCGTTGGAGTTCTTCCTAAGATTGTTGAAAGCACAACCACTGGTGTTGAAGAAAGTAATGATTCTCCTTTTTTACCTTCTGTATCTTCAACTACTCGACCTTGGAACAAACGTGTTGAAGTTGCCATTACAGTATCTCCTTTTTCCGCTTTTTCTTGGTTCCCCATGCACAAATTACATCCTGGACGCTCTAAGTACAACATGTTTTCATACTTCGTACGTGCTTCACCTTTTGGAAGAGTATCGTTGAATTCGAATCCAGAGTATTTTCTCAAAACTTCCCAATCACCTTCTGCTTTCAACTCATCAACGATGTTATAAGTTGGAGGAGCAACAACTAATGGCGCTTTGAATTCTACTTTACCGTTTTGTGCTTCTACGTTTTTCAACATTTGCGCAAGGATTTTCATATCACCCTTGTGGACCATGCAAGAGCCGATGAATCCAAGATCTACTTTTTTCGTTCCACCATAAAATGATAACGGACGAATTGTATCGTGTGTATAGCGTTTTGAAACGTCTTTGTTATTTACGTCTGGATCAGCAATCATTGGCTCAGCAATAAGGTCTAAGTCAACAACTAATTCAGCATAATAGTTTGCAGTTGAATCTGGTGTCAATGCTGGTTTTTCACCTGATTGAATTTCAGTAATGCGTTTATTTGCTTTGTTGATCAACCCTTGCAATACACTCAAGTGATTGTCCATTCCCTTGTTAATCATGATTTGGATACGGCTCTTTGCAATTTCCAATGATTCAATCAAGGTTGCATCTTCTGAAATACAAATAGATGCTTTCGCTTTCATTTCTGCTGTCCAATCGGTAAAAGTAAACGATTGATCTGCTGTTAATGTTCCAATGTGTACTTCAATTACTCTTCCTTGGAACACATTCTCACCACCAAATTTCTGTAACATCTGCGCTTGTGTTGCATGCACCACATCACGGAAATCCATGTAGCTTTTCATTTCGCCTTTGAACGTCACTTTCACAGATTCTGGAATCGGCATGGATGCTTCACCAGTTGCTAAAGCCAAGGCTACAGTTCCTGAATCTGCACCAAAAGCAACACCTTTCGACATACGCGTGTGTGAGTCACCACCAATGATGATTGCCCAATCGTCGATAGTAATATCGTTCAATACTTTGTGAATAACGTCTGTCATTGCATGGTAAACTCCTTTTGGGTCGCGCGCTGTAACCAAACCAAACTCATTCATGAATTTCATCAATTTCGGAATGTTTGCTTGCGCTTTTTTGTCCCAAACAGATGCTGTGTGACATCCAGACTGATATGCTCCATCCACAATAGGAGAAATAACTGTTGCAGCCATTGCTTCCAATTCTTGTGCTGTCATCAAACCAGTTGTATCTTGCGAACCAACAATGTTCACTTCAACACGAACGTCTGATCCAGCGTGTAATACTTTACCGGGCGTATTTCCAACTGCATTATTATTGAAGATTTTCTCAACTGCAGTTAATCCTTGACCGTCGTTCGAAATTTCTTTTGAAGGAGCGAATACGGTTGGAATAGTGATTCCTAATGTTTTACAAGCGAATGTTTGAATTTTCTTACCGAAAACGATAGCATATGATCCACCTGCTTTAATGAATTCCATTTTTTGCGGTGTCAAAGCTTTCGATATATCAATTAATTCTTTATCGCCGTTGTATAATTTTTTCGTTTTTGTATTGATAGTTAAAACTGTTCCTGTTGCAACCGAATACGTATGTTCCAAGACT
>JBILYS010000327.1:0-2973 GCA_044377625.1 Crocinitomicaceae bacterium | reverse complement strand
CGAAAGATGTTATTGCAATTGCTGATGAAGCAATTAAATCATTAAAAACAACTAAAGGCGAATCACTTGTTGTTTGTGGATCAAATAACAAAGCAGTTCAAATCCTTGTAAATAAATTAAACAATGTTCTTGGAGCTTATTCAAAAACGTTGGATTTAAATAATACGGTCAATTTGTTCAAATCGGAAGATGCAAAAATGAACAAGTTTGTAAGTAATGTAATTGCTGGAAAGGGTCCAGATGCTGTTATTTTCTTGGGTGTGAATCCAGTTTATACATTAGCGAATGGAAAACAATTTGGTGAAGCTTTAGGAAAAATTGGAACAAGTGTTTCACTTGCATCTCATTCGGATGAAACTGCATCTTTATGTAAGTTCATTTGCCCTGATCATCATGCTTTAGAAAGCTGGAGTGATTTCAATCCAACAGCGGCTCATTATTCTTTGGCTCAACCAACGATTCGTCCTTTATTCAATACAGCATCTGCTTTAGAGTCAATGTTAGTATGGGCGGGGAAAGTAAATCGTGGCGGTAAAGATTCTAAAGTTTCTTATGATTATATCATGAAAACTTGGGAAACATACGGATTCCCAGCGCAAACAAAATATTTAGATTTCCATACATATTGGAATATGGCAATTCACAACAGCTGCGTGGAAATGACTGTTCCAGCAAGTGAAATTGCAATGGTGTTTAATGAAGCTGCTTTAGCTGGTCTTGCAGGACAACTTCCTAAATCTTCAGGATTAGAAGTTGTAATGTATCAAAAGGCTGGAATTGGAATTGGACTACAAGCAAATAATCCGTGGTTACAAGAACTTCCAGATCCTTTGACGAAAGTTACTTGGGATAACTATATTACCATGAATCCAGTTGAAATGGTAAAAGCTGGATATGTTACAACTTATGATCAAGAGCATGGTTTGAATCTTGCAAAAGTTAAAGTTGGAAACAATGAAGTAACACTACCAGTTTATCCATTACCTGGTCAAGCTGAAAATACAATCGGTATAGCTTTAGGTTATGGTAGAGGAGCAAACGGTGAAAACATTGGTAAAGCTGCATTTCAAACGAAAGAATATGGTGGAAATGTAACATTGGAAAATGGTAATCTAGCTCCTATTGGTGCAAATGTTTTCTCATTTGTTCAAAGTGAAAATGGTACAATGTCTTATGCTGCTTCGGCGACAATGACAAAAGTAGAAGGCTCATACTTAATTGCAGCGACACAGATACATCACACTGTAATGGGTCGTCATTCAATTGTTAGAGAAACTACGCTAGATATATTTAAAAACAACGATCGTGAAGCTTACAATCCACCTTACATGCTTTCTAAGCTTGATAAAGATGGAAATCACGTTAAGGCTCCGATGGCTGAATTTGACTTATGGGATGCTCATCCTGTTGAGAAAATTGGTCACCGATGGGGAATGACTGTCGATCTTTCTTCTTGTATTGGTTGTGGATCATGTTTAGTTGCATGTCAAGCAGAAAATAACGTACCAGTTGTTGGTAAAGATGAAGTTCGTCGTGGACGTGAAATGCACTGGTTGAGAATTGACCGTTATTTCTCATCTGACGAAGAAGCGGTTCCTGGGCAAAGAAAAGATAAAGAAACGTTTAGTTACGATAAAGCTGAAGTTGCAGCATTGAATCCTAAAGTGGTTCACATGCCAATGATGTGTCATCACTGTAATCACGCACCTTGTGAAACAGTTTGTCCAGTTGCTGCAACAACACACAGTAATGAAGGTTTAAACCAAATGGCTTACAACAGATGTATTGGTACAAGATATTGCGCAAATAACTGTCCTTATAAAGTACGTCGTTTTAACTGGTTTAACTATCCATCATATAAGAAATTTACTGAAGTTAATCCTGCGCAGGATGATTTAGGTAGAATGGTATTGAATCCAGATGTTACTGTTCGTACACGTGGTGTAATGGAGAAATGTTCATTCTGTGTTCAAAGAATACAAGCTGGAAAATTAGTTGCTAAGAAAGAGAGTCGTCCAGTAGTTGATGGAGATTATACAACAGCTTGTTCGGATGCATGTCCAACAAACGCAATTATCGTAGGTGACTGGAATGACTTGAAGTCTATGGTTAGATCAAGCTCAGACGATACACTTGCATACCAAGCATTAGAAGAAGTTGGTGTTAAGCCAAATGTTTGGTATAAAGTGAAAGTAAGAAATGAGAAAAATGACATCTTGTCTAATCTGCAAGTTGTAGAGAAGCATGAAAGTCATGTAGAGAAAAAGAATCATCATTAATTGAACTAAAGCTATTGTAATGCATAAGGAAGCAGCAATTAGAGAACCTCTGATATTAGGTCACAAGACCTATCATGACGTCACTGAAGACGTTTGCAGACCGATTGAAGACAAAGCACCAAAAATGTGGTATATCCTTTTTGGGATTGCGCTTATTATTGGACTTTATGGAGTAGGTTGTATATTTTACTTACTTGGAACAGGTATCGGTGTTTGGGGACTTAATAAAACCATTGGATGGGCTTGGGATATTACCAATTTCGTTTGGTGGGTAGGTATTGGTCACGCAGGAACATTGATTTCTGCTGTATTGTTACTTTTCCGTCAGAAGTGGAGAATGGCGATTAACCGTTCAGCTGAGGCAATGACAATTTTCGCCGTTTTCATGGCAGGTTTGTTCCCTCTTATTCACATGGGTCGTTTATGGGTTGGTTATTGGACACTTCCTTTACCTAATCAATTTGGATCTTTATGGGTAAACTTTAACTCTCCTTTACTTTGGGACGTTTTCGCTATCTCGACTTATTTATCTGTTTCTTTAGTATTCTGGTATATTGGTTTAATTCCGGATTTTGCTACTATACGTGATAGAGCTAAGAAGCCTGTGTCAAAAAAAATGTACTCAATTTTAGCATTTGGATGGTCAGGTAGAGCTAAACATTGGAATCGTTTTGAATTGGTTTCTTTAGTGTTA
>JBILYS010000046.1:0-8544 GCA_044377625.1 Crocinitomicaceae bacterium | reverse complement strand
AACCATCAATGGAATGGTTTTGTACAAATTTGGTTCGAAACCATTGCCCGGTAAATAAGCAGAAACCAACTGCTTCTGCAAAGGTTTGCCGTCGAAAAAGTCTCTTAAAATAAAGGATAAATGCGTGCTTCCCTGACTGTGACCAGCTAAAATGATTCCTCGTCCTTTATTAAAATGCTCCATATAATATTCGAACGCCGCTTTTACATCTGAATAAGCAAAAAGCAACGCTTCCCTCCCACCAGAATCTAAATTATAGTAGGAACGCAAATGAGCCTGACGGTAATACGGCACATATAAACGACCCGAACTAGCCCATGCTGATGCCTGAAAAGGAACTACAGAATTTAATATTTTTCCTTGCTGCTCTTTATCGTCAATTGGAACATTCCAACGCGTATCTTTATCAGAAACAATTAAGGTTGGATAGACATAAAAAACATCAATTGAATCAAACGGATCTTGCACAAAGAAATCTTTCATTTTTTCGGGATAATTCCCCGGAACAACTGCCCAATTAGAAGGATTTGAATAATCAACTGCTTCTTGTTGCGAAAGAACTGAAAAGGTGACTTGTAAAAGTGTAATAAGTAGTAAGGTGATTCTGAAAAACATTTATTCTTTATTTATTTTATTGAAAATCGCGCCAACGCATTTCATACCATCTATTGCAGCGGAAATTATTCCACCAGCATAGCCCGCTCCTTCTGCACAAGGAAACAGTCCTTCAATTTCAATATGCTCCATTGTTTCTGGATTCCGAGGAATAGAAATAGGCGAAGAAGTCCTGGATTCTGGTGCATGTAAAACGGCATCATTGGTTAAATAGCCATTCATCTTTTGACCGAAATCCACGAAGGCTTTTCTTAATCGGTTGACAACAAATGGCGGAAAAATTGAATCCATTTCAACACTTGTTAATCCTGGAATATAGGATGAACGAGGGAAATCAATTGATTTTTTCTTTTGAACAAAATCCAATAAACGCTGCGCTGGAACATTTTGAGTTCCTCCAGCTAACTCCCAACATGTTCGCTCAATCATTTTTTGAAAATCCAAACAAACGAATGGATCATGCTCTTTTCCGGGAAAATCTTCTGGAGAAATTCCTACTACAACACCTGAATTAGAATACGGATTGTTGCGTTTCGATGGTGACCAACCATTTGTAACTACTTCCTCCTGATCCGTAGCACATGGAGCAATAATCCCACCCGGACACATGCAAAAGGAATAAACGCCTCTTCCATCAACTTGTGTTACCAAGGAATACGATGCTGGCGGAATAAAATCATCGTTCAACCTTCCGTGGTACTGAATGGTATCAATTAAATCTTGTGTATGTTCAACACGCACGCCTAAAGCGAACGGTTTTGCCTCAATCTTAATTCCTCGCTGATTCAACAAGTGAAAAATATCTCTTGCTGAATGTCCTGTAGCTAAAATAACATTATCGAAATTCAACCATTCTTTACTATTGATTTCAATGCTTTTTATTGAATGATTCTCAATTTTTAGATCGGTTAATTTTGATTCAAAATGCACTTCTCCCCCATATTTGATAATCGTTTCACGCATTTCAACGATGATCTGAGGTAATTTATTGGTGCCAATATGTGGATGTGCATCAACCAAAATATCGTCATCTGCACCAAAATGCACAAACCACTTCAACGCTTTTTCAACGTCTCCCCGCTTTTTAGATCGTGTATATAATTTTCCGTCAGAATAAGTTCCTGCGCCTCCTTCGCCAAAACAGTAATTGGATTCTGGATTTACGATGGAATCTTTGTTCAATTTCGCTAAATCACGTCTACGTGAACGAACGTCTTTTCCGCGTTCAAATACAATTGGTTTAAGACCGACTTCCAAACAATGCAATGCTGCGAATAAACCCGCAGGACCAGCTCCAATTATGGCAACTGATTGCTCGTTAGAAACATCTTTAGGATTAAATGATGCTATTTTTTCAATAGATTCCCCCTTCAAATAAACATCAAATGAACAATTGATTTTAATGATTCGTTTTCGTGCATCAATACTGCGTTTTTTCCACACAAATTGAAAATCATCTGACTTTAGTCCTAATTCTTCTTTTATTTTGTGTTTGAGAAATGCTAAATCCTGCGCTTGTTCGGGTAGGATTTGAAATTGAACTGTTTGACTCATCTTCTATCCTTCAAAAATAAAAGAAACCCACCAAACTTGATTGTACAAGCGATCAATTGGTTTAGAAACAGGCGTCAAATCTTGAATAAATGAATTGTAAAAGCTGTGTGCGTATTTTAATTCTATTCCAAATTTAAAATAAGGAGCAAAGAATTCTACACCACCGCCAATTTGACCAGATAAATCAAACTTCTTGATTTTAATAAAAGGATCAATGAAATTTTGTGTTGCCTTTTCTTGTGATTGCAAATCAATCGTATATTGTCCTCCACACAACAAATAAGTCGCGAAATTATTTAGACGAGTCGTTCTAAATTGAAACATTAATGGAAAATCGAGATTTGTTGAGTTGATTCGTTCTTCATTAAAAATGTCCTTTTTTGTAGGGTCCGAATTAGCAAAAGTATATTGTAACACTCTTTCCTGAAAAGATAATGTAGGCAAGAATCGCAAACGAACAACAGGAGTTCCTAACTTCAATGACATGACGATACCTACTTGTCCACCAGGTTGTGATTTAGCAACAAGTGATTTTAAGCCGTACTGTTCATACGCATCAATGATTGGAAAAGCAGTGAAATTTGACTTATTAAAACCCAGCATAAAACCAAAGTGCAACGTTCGTTCGTCAAACCTTCTGTAGTTCAAAGGTTTTTCTTTTTGTGCATAAATTGAAAAAGAAAACACTAGACATAATGCTAAAACAGCTATTCTCATAGGGAGAAAAACGAGTAACATTGATTCATATTGTGTTTTACCTTGATTCATTGTTATTTATCTCCGCTATAAATTGTTGCTATCCCACCTGAAACAAGCTTTGATTCCACGTTTAAGTATCCAACTTTTCGAAGGATTTCTTTCAATGCTTCACCTTCTGGAAAAGCTGCAACCGATTCAGGTAAATAGGCATAAGCCTTTTTGTCTTTTGAAATTCTTTTACCGAAAAACGGAATGATATATCTTGAATGGAAAGCATAGTATTGTTTAACAGGAAACTTTTTAGGTTTTGAAAACTCAAGAATCACAATCTTTCCGCCTTTTCTTACTACACGTAACATTTCAGCTAGTCCTTTCTCAAGATTCTCATAATTACGAACGCCAAAACCAACAGTCAATGCATCAAAATATCCATCTTCAAAAGGCAAATCTTCAGAATCACCCAATCGCATTGTAATTACGTTATCGTAACCTTTGGTTTTCATTTTTACACGACCAACTTCCAGCATTCCTTCTGATATATCCATCCCAACAATTTCCGTTGGATTCAATTTCAAACTTTCGATAGCAAAATCTCCTGTTCCGCTCGCTAAATCTAAAATTCGCTGCGGTTTCAATGGACGAAGCATGTTCACAGCCTTTCGTCTCCAAATTTTATCGATTCCAAGAGACAAAAAATGATTTAAAAAATCATATCGCTTAGAGATATTATTAAACATTTCAGCAACTTCCTCTTTCTTGGATGTATTTTCGTTACCGTAAGGTTTCACTACTTTCGTTTCTGACATATTTTTTTTTATTAAACTCAAGTTAGTTGCGAGTTGCTAGTTGCTAGTTTTTGAACCAATACAAATTATCGTTTTCTCAACTTGTAATTTATAACTAGCAACTAATAACTTGTAATTCATAACTTGTAACTCGCAACTCGCAACTAATTATGCGCAACTTATTGCGCTAAAAGCTCCTCCACTTCCTCCAATAATTGTTCTTTATCGATGGAAACTACTCCACTTTTTTCACACACCAAACCTCCAGCGATATTCGAAATTTCTGCGATCAAATTAATTGGAACTCCTGCTATCAAGCAAAGCGTTGCTATTGAAATTACTGTATCTCCAGCACCACTAACATCAGCAATATTTCTTAAATGTGCAGCAAAATATTCTTGTTCTTGACCATCTTTTATAAACACACCATGTTCTGAAAGTGTTACAAATGAAATTTTATTGTTCAATTCCTTTTCTAGTTGCACAACTGCTTCTTCAAATTTATCTTTGGAATGAACGAATGAAAAATCTAGTCCAAGTCCTTCTTTTAATTCTTTTAAATTGGGTTTAAACAATGTAACATTCTTATACGCTAAAAAGTTTTCTTTTTTAGGATCAACAGTTGAAACGATTCCATTTTCATTTGCTAAAGAGATTACATTTTGAATTAACGAAGGTGTTAAAACTCCTTTGTTATAATCTTCAAAAACAACACCGTCCACTCCGTTGTTAATCAACCTATTAATCAATTCTATTAAATCCTTTTCTTCAAGTTTTGAAATGGGATTTGTTTGTTCAGAATCAATTCGTAAGAGCTGTTGATTGTTTCCAATAACTCTTGTTTTAACGGTCGTTTTTCTATCAGCACTATAAACCAATCCTTGATCTGAAATACCCGCTTCTACTAATAAACTTTTTAAAATATCTCCTTGTTTATCGTTTCCTACAACAGAACAAATAATTGGTAGTGCTCCCATTGCAATAAGATTCACCGCAACATTAGCTGCTCCACCTAATCGGTCTTCTTCTAAATCAAGACTAACAATCGGCACTGGTGCTTCTGGACTTACGCGATTGACTTTTCCTCTTAAATAAGAATCAATCATAACATCCCCAATTACGAGAATTCGCTTGCCAATAAATTGATCAAAAAGATTTTTAAAATCCATTAATTAAGTTTTTCCAAAGCAGATTTAATACGTTTCATCGCTTCAATTAAGGTTTCGTCTGACGCTGCATATGAAATTCGAATGCAATTTTGATCGCCAAAAGCATCTCCAGTAACAAGTGCAACTAAAGCTTCATCCAACAAATACAAACACATATCGTCTGCGTTGTGCACTGTTGTTCCATTGTATGATTTCCCAAAGAAAGCAGAAATGTCTGGAAAAACATAAAATGCTCCAACTGGAACATTAGCTTTTACACCTTTAATATTATTCAGGGCGTTCAAGACCAAAATCCTACGTTTATTAAACGCTGTAATCATCTCCTTCAATACAATCGGATCAGCTTCCATTGCTGCTATTGTAGCTTTTTGAGTTATCGAACATGTTCCAGAAGTAAATTGTCCTTGAACTTTCGTACATGCGTCAGCAATTGCTTTAGGAGCGCCAATATATCCAAGTCTCCAACCAGTCATAGCCCATGCTTTTGAAACACCATTTACAGTTACTACTTGATTATAAACTTCTGGAAATTGTGCTAAACTTTCATGCTTACCAACAAAATTGATATGCTCATAAATCTCGTCCGATATCACAACAATATGTGGATATTTTTTCAACACATCCGCTAATTCCTTCAACTCTTCTTTTCTATAAACTGATCCCGTTGGATTACACGGAGTTGAGAAAATCAACATTTTAGTTTTTGGCGTAATCGCAGCTTCTAATTGTGCTCCTGAGATTTTAAAATCTCTATCAATTCCAGCTTTGATAATAACAGGGATTCCTTCAGCAACTTTCACAATCTCCAAATAGGAAACCCAATAAGGCGCTGGAACAATCACTTCATCACCTGGATTTATAAGGCTTAAAACAACATTCGCAATAGATTGTTTCGCTCCTGTTGATGTAACAATTTGGTCTTTTGTATAATCTAAACCATTGTCACGCTTGAATTTCTTTGAAATACTTTCTCGCAAATCATCGTATCCTTGAACGGGCGTGTACATGGTGAAATTATTATCCATCGCCTCTACCGCAGCATCTTTTATAAATTGTGGAGTAAAGAAATCTGGTTCTCCCAAACTCAATGAAATGATATCTTTTCCTTCAGCTTTTAACTCTCTACTTTTTCTAGACATTGCAATGGTCGCGGACTCTTCCATCGCCATTAAACGATTTGATAAATGTATCATACTTATAATGCGTAAATTTTAATACAAAACTAAACAACTTCAACGAACAAATGCCTCATTCCTAGTAAAAATAACGGAAGAATTCAAGAGTCAATTGTGAATAAAACAATGGAATATAAAAAATCCATCTGTTTGATTTATGTAAGTTTGTAAAACACATGACAGAAAAGAAATTCATTGATATTGAAAAAATTATCGAAAACAAAAATCCGAAGCTTTTAAAATGGCTTCCAGGATTTATTTTACGTTACTTAAAACACATTTTGCACGAAGATCAAATAAATGATTTCCTAGCGAAGAATAAAGATGTTTATAATATCGACTTCTGCATTGCGGTAATGGAATATCTGGAGGTAAAGGTTGAAATTAAGGGTTTAGAAACCATTCCAAAAGATAATGCGGTTATAATAGCTCTTAATCATCCACTTGGTGGAATGGATGCAATTGCACTTGTCGCTGCTCTCAAAGGTCATCGAGAAGATTTAAAATTCATTGTGAATGACATCTTGATGAATTTAACAAACCTACAAGATTTATTTGTTGGCATAAATAAGCATGGTAAATTGGGTGTTTCAACAAGAAATCAAGTTCTTGACGTATTTAGTTCGGATCAAGTAGTATGTGTTTTTCCTGCTGGAATGGTAAGTCGAAAACAACATGGCGAAATCAGTGACAACGAATGGAAAAAAACATTTGTAACGTATGCAAAACGTTTGGATCAGCCAATTGTACCAATTCATATTGATGGTTCTTTATCGAAATTCTTTTATCGTTTGTCATGTTTTAGAAAATTCATTGGAATTAAAGCAAATGTTGAAATGATATACCTTGCTAATGAATTATACAAGCAAAAAGGAAAAACAATCACCTTTACTGTTGGTGAAAAAATTTACACAAAAGATTTTGATAATACAAAATCCGAAAAAGTTATCGCTCAAGAAATAAAAAATATGGTTTATAATCTTGCGTCTTCAAAAAAATAAGCATGGAAAAAATAATTGACCCAATAGATAAAACGATTCTTAAAGCTGAATTATCAAAAGATAGATTTGTTCGTGTAACCCGAAAAGGCGATAATGAAATTTATATTGTCAACCAACAAAACTCACCAAATGTTTTGCAAGAAATTGGTAGATTACGAGAGGTGACGTTCAGAGCTTCAGGCGGCGGAACTGGTTTACCAGTTGATTTAGACGAATACGATACAAATGCCATTTGCTATCAACAGTTGATTGTTTGGTCTCCAGAAGATGAAGAAATTATTGGTGGATACAGATTCATTAAATGTGCTGATGCAATAGATCCTGAAACAGGAGAAATTCATTTATCAACAACACATTACTTTGATTTTTCAAAAAAATTCATTGACGATTATTTACCTTTTACAATTGAACTTGGAAGAAGTTGGGTTCAACCTAATTTTCAACCAACTGTTAACCCTAGAAAAGGCCTTTTTGCTTTGGATAATATCTGGGACGGTCTGGGGTCTGTTGTTATGTTAAATCCAGAAATCAAATATCTGTTCGGAAAAGTTACGATGTATCCAAATTACAATACAGCAAGCAGGGATTTTCTTTTGCATTTCATGAATCACTATTTCCCTGACACGGAAAATTTAATGAAGCCTTTTCATCCACTTGTTCAGGATTACGACAAAGAATATGTATCAGGTCAATTAAAAGGTTTGGATTTTAAAGATGGATTCAAAGTATTGAATAGCGCTGTGCGTGAAAAAGGTGAATTTATTCCTCCATTGGTAAATATTTATATGAATTTATCAGCTACGATGAAAACGTTTGGAACGGCTGTCAATCCAGAATTTGGGAATGTGGAGGAAACTGGAATTCTCGTGACTTTAGCGGATATTTATTTGGAGAAGAAAGAACGTCATATGACGCTTTAAGGTTTTACAGAAAGAACTCTATTATTTCTTTTTACCGATGTATTCAATGCTGCTTGACCCACCTAAGCCACCATTAGTTGAGAAATAATAAAGCTCGCCTTTATCTATTTTAACCTTATAATAAGAGGTTGCACCATTATTCTTTTGAAAAGTTGCACCATTTCTCAATTCATCGACATGAACTTTGTTGTTAAAAATCACAATTGAATCGTTATCTTGTTTCACTTCTAAATCTTCAGTATATAAGGTATCAATTGTTGTTCCTGTCATGTCAAAATAATGGAAGTTAACAGCACAAGAATAAAATCCAGATAACCTTTTTGCTTTGTATTTATCACATGACAAAAAGGCAAAACTTATCAATAATCCGAGAATAATATTTTTCATTTTTTCACACTATTAATTATCTAACAAATCTTGATTGAGATTTAAAACTTCAGAATTGCCTTTCCATGTTTTAGCAACATTTACGCAAACAATTACAATAAAAATAAGCGATAAAAAAACCATTATATAATATCCAGTTCCAGTAATTGCTTTAAACCTACCACTAAAACTCAAAGAGAAACTAGTGAAAAACCATACCACTAATAATGACCACAAATGAAAAAAAGAGAAAATAAGTG
>JBILYS010000326.1:0-2984 GCA_044377625.1 Crocinitomicaceae bacterium | reverse complement strand
TAGGAATTACTATTGGACCTTTTATGTGAGATAGGAAACCAGCTCCTTGACTTGCAGTCGCAGCAATTGGAGCAGGTGTGTTTTCTGCTTTAACAGTGTTTTCAACTTTAGCAACTGGAGTTTGAGAGGTTGGTTTGTTTTCAACATAGTCAAGAATATCTTTTTTTGTTACGCGACCTCCTTGACCTGTTCCGTTCAATGATTCTAATTCCGACATTGAAACACCTTCTTTTTCAGCAATACTGCGAACAAGTGGTGAATAAAATTTTCCAGATGGGCCATTTTTATCGATAAGTTCTGAGGAACCATTAGCAACTGCTGGTATTGATTGAATTGAATTGTTATTATCAGAAACTACAGTTGTTTCAACCTTGATTTCATTTACAGGTTCTGCTGCAATTGCACCACCATCTGTAGAAATTATAGCAATTACATCACCAACTTGAGCAACTTGATCTTTTTCAAAAAATTGTTTAATTAAAATTCCCCCAGCTTCAGATGGCAACTCATTGTCAACTTTATCCGTAGCAACTTCAACCAAAGGCTCGTCTAATTCAACAGTGTCTCCAATGTTTTTTAACCAATTCGTTATTGTTGCTTCTGTAACGCTTTCCCCCATTTTCGGGAGTCTAATTTCAATTTGTGCCATGTGAAAAAGGATGTTTTACTTTTTTTTAGGATACAAAAATACGGTAAAAAACGTTTTGAACAAAGTGAAATTATCAATTATCTATCAAGCTTTCTCCACGCTTTGAGAAGTATACCTAAATCCTTCTGAATTGAATAATCTCTCGCATATATTAAATTCAACTTATCCGTTAAAGATTCATCATTAAAAGATAGGCTATCTGTAGGGTTTAAGATTCCTCCCTTGATTCTTGGAAGTTGTACAGAAGAATTGTTTTTTGAGCTTAAATAGCCAACAATTGAAATTTTGCCAATCAGAACTTTGAATATATTCTTGATAAATTGTTTTTTGTTTTTATATGCTAAAATGAAAACAGGGAGTCCAATGATGAAAATAAGGGCCGTTAGAAAGTCAAATGTTCTTTTTGACCGTATATTTTGAGTCTTTGTGATGGAGTTTAAATTCAAAACGTATAAATCTCCTGCTGTTTCAATTGAATTACTGCCAATTAACGACAAGCTATCTGGTTGAGCTATTTTAAAATCAATGTTTGTTGACTCGATAATCGACATCCAATGGATAATTGATTGCGCAGTTGTGTCTTTCGCACAAAAAATGATTTCATTAATTTCATGAATATATGTTATTTGGTCTAATTGATTTAGTGTTCCGACCGCACCAATTTCTTTCGTGTCATCTAATGAAACATGCTCAATTATGTCAATCTTTTCATTCGTTTGTTTTAGTATTTCACTTACCCGATCAAACTCTTCCTTATGTCCAACAATGGCGAATTTCTTGTTTTTCTTTTGAATAAGATTGAACTTTTTTCCAATTGAAAAGTGAAGGAATATTCTTGACAATGTAAAATAAAGAAAAACCCATAGTGCTCCAGATAAAATATACAATCTTGAGAATTGCCATTCTTTAGGGAGCAATGCATAGAAAACTAAGATTATTAGTGTACCAATGAGAGCGCCTTTTAGAAACTTTAAAAATTTAAGAGGCAAATCATAACCACCATTAAACAAAATACTCAACATCCATGTAATTGTATACGAAGGAATGGCAATTTCTAATAAATTTTCAGGGAAGTCAATATTGCTCATTTTCCATTGATTGGTGAGCGCAAATAATCCAATTACAAGAATAATAAAATCAGCTATTGGTAATATTGCTCCTTTGATAAAACGGGTAGATATTGCTAAAAATGCTCTAAAATAGATAGCAGCATTGATTAAAAAAGAGAAGAGTTTCGCGTTTTTTTGTGAGAAATGTTTTTCAGCAAAAATGATCATCGCTCGGTAAAAAACAAAGACATAATTAACACTACTTTTTTTCGTGCTTTCACCTTTATAATGAATGATGCGCGTTTCAGGAAAGTAGTAATTTTTATAGCCTCCTTTTTGTATGCGATAAGACAGATCAATATCTTCTCCATACATGAAAAACGCTTCATCTAATAGTCCTACCTTATCCAATGCTTCAGATCTCATCAGCATGAAGGCACCACTTAAAATGTCTATTTCATTTGTTTCAAATTCACTTAAATGTCCAGCATGGTACTGTCCGAATTTTTTCGATTTCGGAAAGAGTTTAGATAATCCGAAAATTTTGTAAAAAGCTACTTTTGGTGTCGGTAATCCACGTTTAGATTCGGGTAAAAATTTCCCTTTACCATCCAGCATTCGAACACCTAATCCGCCAGCTTCTGGATGGTTATCCATGAATTCAATAACCTTTGAAAAGGTGTCTTCTTCAACAACTGTATCTGGATTTAACAGTAAAACATATTCCGCGTCAGATAAAAGAATTCCTTGGTTATTTGCTTTTGAAAACCCTTTATTGTCTTTGTTAGCAATTAAATTGTATTGCGGAAATTTTCGTTGAACCATTTCAACAGAACCATCGATTGAATTATTATCAACAATAAAGACTTGTCCATTCACTTTTTCTAATGCTTTTTGAACGGAATTCAAGCATTGTTCTAAGAAGAACTCAACATTGTAATTGACAATGATTACTGATATTTTAAAGGAATTGTTTTTGGTCAATTTTAATTTTTTATCGCAATACAAGAAATTTCAATAGTAACATCTAATGGCAGTTTTGAAACTTGAACTGTTTCACGAGCAGGTGGAATTTCATTAAAATAACTGCCATACACAACATTCATTTCGGCGAAATCATCCATGCTTTTTAAGAAAATACTGCACTTTACAATATTTTCAAGCGTCATTCCAGCCTCCGTTAAAAGTGCTGTAATATTCTTCATGATTTGATGCGTAGCATTTTGAATAGTATCAACAACTAATTCTCCAGTAAAAGGATTTAATGGAATTTGCCCACTCACAAA
>JBILYS010000418.1:0-2990 GCA_044377625.1 Crocinitomicaceae bacterium | reverse complement strand
TCCAAAACCTACCCCAGTTCCAAAATCAACTAATTGACGTGCTCCAATATTAGATGTCATAATTAATATTGTGTTTTTGAAATCAATCTTACGTCCTAAACCATCAGTCATATGTCCGTCATCAAGCACTTGAAGCATTAAATTAAATACATCCGGATGTGCTTTTTCAATCTCATCTAACAAAATAATTGAATAAGGCTTGCGACGAACTTTTTCAGTTAATTGTCCACCTTCTTCATAACCAACATATCCTGGAGGCGCTCCAACCAAACGAGAGATTGAGAATTTCTCCATGTATTCAGACATGTCAATTCGTATCAATGCATCATCTGAGTCAAACAAGTACTGAGCTAATACTTTCGCTAATTGCGTTTTACCAACTCCTGTTGGCCCTAGGAAGAAAAATGAACCAATTGGCTTGTTAGGGTCTTTTAAACCCGCTCTATTTCTTTGTATTGCCTTCACAACTTTAGAAACAGCTTCATCTTGCCCAATAACACGACCTTTTAATTCTTCTGCCATGTTGACCAATTTACCTGTTTCAGACTGCGAAACACGTGTCACTGGAATTCCGCACATCATTGAAACAACTTCTGCAACATCTTCTTCAGAAACAACAACTCGGTTATTTTTAGATTCTTCTTCCCACTTCGTTTTAGCCACTTCTAACTGATCTTGAAGCTTTCGCTCATTATCTCTTAGTTCAGCAGCTTTTTCGTATTGTTGAGATTTGATAACTTCATTTTTTTGATCTTTTAAAGCTTCCATTTGCCCTTCAATATCCAAAATTTCTTGTGGGACATTGATATTTGTAATGTGTACGCGTGAACCAACTTCATCCAACGCATCAATTGCCTTATCTGGTAAATGACGATCTGTAATATATCTTTCTGTTAATTTAACACATGCACTAATTGCTTCTGGAGTATATGTTACAGAATGGTGATCTTCATATCTTTCCTTGATATTATTCAAAATTTGAATAGTCTCTTCGATAGATGTTGGCTCAATAATAACCTTTTGAAAACGACGTTCTAATGCTCCATCTTTTTCAATATATTGACGGTATTCATCTAACGTTGTCGCTCCGATTGCTTGTAACTCACCTCTTGCTAAAGCTGGCTTAAACATATTTGAAGCGTCCAACGATCCACTTGCACCACCAGCACCAATGATTGTATGAATTTCATCAATGAACAAGATAACATCAGGATTTTTTTCAATCTCCTGCATTACTGCTTTCATTCTTTCCTCAAACTGACCTCTGTATTTTGTCCCAGCAACCAATGAAGCCAAATCCAATGACACGATTCGTTTATTAAAAAGGATTCTAGACACTTTTCTCTCAACTATTCTAATTGCCAAACCTTCAGCAATAGCGCTTTTCCCAACTCCAGGTTCACCAATTAAAATAGGGTTGTTTTTCTTTCTTCTAGATAAAATCTGACTTACTCGTTCAATCTCTTTTTCTCTACCAACGATTGGATCCAACTTTCCAGCTTCAGCCATTTTCGTTAAATCCCTACCGAAATTATCCAATACTGGCGTTTTAGATTTTGGATCTGTTGGTTTTCTTTGTGTAGAAAATTGTTCTGGCCCTTCCTCTTCTTGTCCTCCAGGGAATTCGGCTCTAGGTGTTGTGTTTTCTTCAATCATGGCTTCTAATTCATCTTTTATATTTTCATAAATTACACCGTATTTATTCAATACGCTACAAGCAAAACTATCTTCTTCTTTTAAGATTGATAGTAATAAATGTTCAGTCCCAATAATTGGGCTCTTATAAAGTTTAGCTTCTAAATATGTTTTTTTTAAAACCTTTTCCGCCTGTTTTACTAAAGGAATATTTGCTAAAGGCACATTTCCAGGTTTTGCAGAATTCATCAAGCTTTGTTCAACTTCCTTTCTAATGTGAATTAAATCAAGGTGGAATTCTTTCAGCAATTTAATAGCGGTTCCATCCCCTTCTCTGAATAAACCTAATAATAAATGCTCGACACCAATAAAATCATTCCCTAATCGCAATGCCTCTTCCCTGCTGTAACTAATCACATCTTTAACACGTGGCGAAAATTTTGCTTCCATACTATTTGATTTCTATGTTAAAATTGCGCAAATTTTACTATGCACAAATATAAAACGAATAAATTGTTAATAAGTAGCCGAAAAAGTCAATTTTCCACACGTTTTTGTTAGTAAAAACAAACAATGTCATGTATCCTATAGTTGAAATTTGACTAATTTCGAAACTTGCTTTAACCAGCACAATTTACGTGCAAAAATAAAATATGTGACAAGATGGCAGATGGAGAAAAAATAATCCAAATTAACATCGAAGATGAAATGAAATCAGCCTACATTGATTATTCAATGTCGGTAATTGTATCTCGTGCTCTTCCAGATGTGCGTGACGGTTTTAAACCAGTACACAGACGTGTATTATATGGTATGCAAGACTTAGGTGTCTTCTCAAATCGTCCACACAAGAAATCAGCGAGAATAGTTGGTGAAGTATTAGGAAAGTACCATCCACATGGTGACAGTTCTGTTTACGACACTATGGTGCGTATGGCTCAACCTTGGTCTTTGCGTTATCCTTTAGTTGATGGTCAAGGTAACTTCGGTTCTGTCGATGGTGACAGTCCTGCAGCTATGCGTTATACGGAAGCACGTCTTAGAAAGATTGCTGAAGAAATGTTGAGTGATCTTGAAAAAGATACTGTTGACTTCGCTCCTAACTTTGATGATAGTTTAGAGGAACCAACAGTGATGCCTACAAAAGTTCCAAATTTATTGATAAACGGAGCATCAGGTATTGCTGTAGGTATGGCTACTAATATGGCTCCCCATAATCTAACTGAAGCAATTGACGGTATTGTTGCTTTTATAGACAATAAGGAAATTGATATTGAAGAATTATTACAGTATGTAAAAGCACCTGATTTTCCTACTGGAGGAATAATTTACGGATACGAAGGTGTTCGTGATGC
>JBILYS010000325.1:0-2992 GCA_044377625.1 Crocinitomicaceae bacterium | reverse complement strand
CGAAGAAAGGTCCAGTCTTGTTGAATTATGGTGTTGAGGAAGCACGTTTTACAAAACCTGTTTATCCTGGAGCAACATTAGGTGTGCGATTTACAGTGAAAGAAAAAATAGACCAAGAAAAACGTACTGATGACGATATCGCTAAAGGAATTGTGAAATTCTTAGTGGATGTATATGACGAAGAAGGTGAAACAGTTGCGTTGGCTACTATTTTGACTATGGTTAGGAAATTGGATCAGAATTGATTTTTTATCCGTAGTGGCAGGTCGCGACCTGCTCCTACGGATAAAAAAATCAATATTCAAAATACGCAAACGGTTTAAACGTATCCGATACCGCTTGATACATCAATATCACAATTATTGCAACAGCTAAAGCTTGCAAAGGCATAGGGAATCGTTTAAATAAATTTTCCCAAAGCGCTTTTACTTTTTGTGGTAACCAATGAACAATATATCCTGCCAGAATTACCCAAAAAACACTTTGATACGTAGACAATACTTTGACGAAAGTTGCCCATTTAAAATCGAAGTGATTCCAAATGTGATTCAACATGGCTAAAGGAGCGCCTTCATCTTCTAGTCTGAACCAGATTCGTGTAAACGTGATAAAATTAAACGTGATGAAAATCTTCCAGAAATGAACAATCAACCAACTTTTATTCTCGTAAGGTGAAATCTTTTTCCAGTGATTGTAGAGAATTAAAGCCAATCCATTCATTGTTCCCCACATCACAAAATTCTCACTTGCTCCATGCCATAATCCACCAACTACCATCGTAATTAATAAATTCAAATCACGGTGAACATATTGCTTGAAATTTGGGATTACTAAAACTCCAATAATGTAAACTACCGTTAAACCAGCATAAACAAAAATCAATTCATACCATTGCGTTATGAATATAAGGAAGATGAAAATAATAGTTGTGGCAACGTAGGTCCCAACTCCACCTGTCTTATTACCACCTAGTGGAATGTACAAATAATCCCGCAACCAAGACCCCAAAGATTTGTGCCATCTTCTCCAGAAATCTGCAACACTTACTGCTTTATAGGGCGAATTAAAGTTTTCTAATAGCTTGATCCCCATTAAGCGTGAAAGCCCGATTGCAATGTCTGTGTACCCAGAGAAATCACCATAAATTTGTAGAGAATAACCCCACATCGCTAGAATACTCACAAATCCTGGATAGGCTTCTGGTGCATCAACTACCTTATCAATAAAGTGAACGGCAATGTAATCTGCAAGTACAATCTTCTTGATTAATCCTTTTGTTATTTGGATAATCGCGCCACTAAAATCGTCTTTGTTTAACGCATAAGGCTGACGAATTTGAGGAAGGAAATCTTTTGCTCGAACTATTGGACCCAACAATAAATGCGGAAAAAACGTAACGAAAAATGTATAATCGAAGAAATTCTTTACAGGTTCAACTTCCTTTCTATAAATGTCAATGAAATAGGAAATACTCTGAAATGTAAAGAAGGAAAGTCCAATTGGTAAAATGATTTGGTCGACAGCAAAGTAATTCCCATCAAAAAAGCTATTCCCCCAATAGGAAAGATGGTTGAATACTTGAAAGTCTGTGTGGAACATTTCATTGAATGAATCCGTGAAGAAGTATGCGTATTTGAAATAGGCCAGAACCACAATATTTAGAAAAGCGGCTATTCCTATTATCCATTTCTTGGATTTATTTGTTTGAGCAGAATGCACCCATTTACCGAAGAAGTAATTCCCTATTAAACTTGCACCAAGGAGAATAATAAAGAGTCCAGAAGCTTTGAAATAAAAGAAAATACTTATCGCAGTTAAGAAAACACTTCGAACCAAATAATGCTTGTAAATCATAGAGAATACAACCATTACGAGGATGAAGAACAACCAGAAATCCAATTGAGAGAAAATCAGTGGTTCCTTTGCGTCGAAAGAAAATATTTGCCAAATACGCTCCATTTAGTGTGTTTTTTTATAATCGTTTATATTTTTCATTTGATCCAAATACTTCAAGAAAGCATCAGTCAATAAATCTCCATTCAAATGATATCCCATTCCTGAAAAATGTACCATATCACTTTGCATTAATCCATGTTTCAGCCAGGTTTTTGAAGACCCCAACTCTCCCATTAAACCGTAAAAATCCCAAACTGGAAATTTGTATTGTTCTGCCAATTCAATGATTACTTCTCGTTGTCGGTTCGTATTTCGATTCAAGTATTTCCGTTTGTAATAAACATCATTAGGAACGGTAAGTAGAATGGCGCATTTAGGATTTGCTCTCAAAACTTTTTGAATCATTTTGTCCAAGTTCTTTTTGTAAACCTTTGGATCGAAACTATCATAAGGCACAAAACCATCGTTCGTACCAACTGAAAAAGCAAAGAAATCAGGTGGATATAATTTTAATTGTTCTTCAAAATTCGCATTTTCTAGATAGGTGTATAATCCTGCACCATTGATTCCAATTGTTGTGTAGGAAATTCCAGAATCTTCATTCATGAATTGAAAACCATAAATTTCTAATTCTAAGACTTCTCTTGTGATTCTAGAAAATTGAAGGTCCATTTGATCTAAAGGGTCAGAAAAATAAACATCTGTGTAGCCTTTTTCTAAATTATTTTCAATCCGTGTGATCAATATTTCATCTGCCCCAAAATTTAATTCGAACGGTAATTCTCCTTTATTGTGATAGATTCTAACGCCTGTAAATGGTGGTTTCACGCTTGTTTTATCGTGTTTGAAATAGAGATTAATCATCGAGTCACGGCAAATCAAAGCTGCTCCCATAACTCCATAATCAATCGTTGCGGGACGATGATTGACAGATCGATAACCTGTCCAAGTGTTGGGCGATGAAAATTCATAATTCGCTGGATTATTCGTTTTTGCTAAATCAAACGGAAAGACGATTCCTCTTTCACCGCTGACTCCTGGCCAATTGGATTGCAAAAAAGTCCTGAAATCGTGCGTATAAATATCGGCTTGGAGA
>JBILYS010000323.1:0-2994 GCA_044377625.1 Crocinitomicaceae bacterium | reverse complement strand
GCTACAATTTACCCAAGTGGAACAAACATTAGCTGCTTTAGTTTAAGTGATGGTAACGTTGATTTAACGATAAATGGTGGAAGTCCAATATATTCATATGCTTGGTCAAACGGGACAATTACCCAAGATTTGAGTAATGTTCCGGCGGGAACGTACAATGTAACAATCACAGATGTTAACGGCTGTTCAATTCCTTCTTCAATCACATTGATTCAACCAACTGTTTTAACTTCAAATGTTACTCCTTTCGTTTATCCAGGTGGATTTAACGTTTCGGGATGTTTACCTGATGGGTCGATTGATTTATTTGTGTCTGGCGGTAATCCTGGCTACACATATGTTTGGTCAAATGGATCAAACAACCAAGACATTTCGTTGTTACCAGCGGGTGCATATTCTGTTACAGTCACAGATTTAAATGGTTGTCAAACAACTAGCGCAGTTACTTTAATATCTCCATCGGGAATGACACAAACGATTTCAGCATTTGTTTATCCTAGTGGATCAAATATTAGTTGTATCGGTTTAAGCGATGGGTCGATAGATTTAACAATTAATGGTGGGGTTGGACCTTACACGTATGCATGGAGTAATGGTGGTTTAACGCAAGATTTAACAAATATTCCATCAGGAACATACAATGTATTGGTTACAGATCAAAATGGTTGTCAAATTACAAGTACAATTACATTAACGCAACCGACAGCACTTTCTCAAGGAATTACAGCATTCACCTATCCTAGTGGGTCGAACATAAGTTGCTTTGGTTTAAGTGATGGTTCAGTTGATTTAACGATAAATGGTGGAAATCCTGGTTATACCTATTTATGGTCAACTGGAGCAACAACCCAAGATATTGCTGGGTTACCTATTGGGACATACACAGTATTAGTAACAGATGCGAATGGTTGTACAATTCCTTCATCAATTACAATAACTCAACCAACTGCATTAACTGAAGGTACTTCAGCATTTTTATATCCAAGTGGAGATAATATCAGTTGTTTTGGATTAAGTGATGGGTCTGTTGATTTAACAATTGGAGGAGGAAGCCCTGGGTACACGTATTTTTGGAATACCGGTGCAACCACGCAGGATATTTCATTACTTCCAGCGGGAACATATACTGTTACAACTACAGATTTGAATGGATGTGTAATTAATTCTTCAATAACTTTAGTTCAACCAACAGCATTGACCCAAACAATTACTGCATTTACGTATGCATCTGGAACAAATATTAGCTGCTTTGGCTTGTCGGATGGTTCAATCAATTTAACGCCAAATAATGGAAGTCCTGCATACACCTATGCTTGGAGTACGGGTGGAACTTCACAAGATTTATCGAATGTCCCTGCAGGAACGTACAATGTTATCATTACTGACTTAAATGGTTGTTCGCTTCCATCAACAATTACACTAGTTGAACCGGCAGCATTAACACAAAGTGTTTCGGCATTTATTTATCCATCAGGAACAAACATAAGTTGTTTTGGCTTCAATGATGGAAGTATTGATTTAACAATTGGTGGTGGAAATCCAGGATATACTTATTTATGGAATAATGGATTCACAATTGAAGACATTGGAAGTTTGTTAGCCGGAACATATACTGTTTTGGTTACAGATTTAAATGGTTGCACTATTCCTTCTGCAATAACTCTTTTTGAACCAACACCTTTAACAGCGGCAACTGTAGGGTCCACTTTCATTGGTGGGAATAACATAAGTTGTTTTGGTTTTAGTGATGGTACAGTTGATTTATCAATGGGTGGAGGAAGTCCGAATTATGTGTATTTATGGAGCACAGGAGCAACAACAGAAGATATCAGTAATTTGCCAATTGGGACCTATTCAGTAACAGCAACTGACATCAATGGTTGTGTAATTACAAACTCTATTACCTTGACAGAACCTACCCCAATGACTTATTCAGAAACGTTGTCGATCTACTCTGGCGGATATAATGTTACGGGTTGTGCCGCAGATGGTTCAATTGATTTATCAGTTGCCGGAAGCATTCCTGGTTATACATATTCTTGGAGCAATGGCCCTATTTCTCAAGATATTGCAAGTTTGGCTGCTGGAACTTATTCTGTTACAATTACGGACGCGAATGGATGTGTATTAGTTGTTGATACGACATTGGTTCCTGCTCCACAGGTGACAACAACAACACAAGTGACTTCCAATTACAATGGTCAAGATATTTCTTGTTTCGGAGCTTCTGACGGTGCAATTTCAGCAACGCCAGCTGGTGGAGCTCCAGGTTATACGTATGATTGGACAAATTTTGCAGGCACATCAATAAGTACACTCCAAAATCCTACCGGGTTACCATCTGGATTATACACTGTAACAGTAACAGACCAAAATGGGTGTACAATTACTAATAACATTAATTTGGTAGATCCACCAGCATTTACTTATGGTGTTTCAATTTCAACAAACTATAACGGACAAGATATTTCTTGTTTTGGAATGTCAGACGGAGGAATTGATTTAACCGTTTCTGGAGCAACACCAGGATACACATATGCCTGGATAAATGGAACTGGTTTAGCAATCAGTGCAATAGAAGATCCTGTTGGTCTGCCTGATGAAACATATTCGGTACTTGTTACTGATTTGAATGGATGTACTTTCATAACTTCAATTACTTTGACAGAACCTCCTTTATTGACAGGAATTCCTTCTGTTACTAGTGATTACAACGGACAAGATGTTAGTTGTTTTGGTTCAACTGATGGAATCGTAACAATTGCTCCAAATGGAGGAACTCCAACATATTCATATTTATGGACAGATCCCACAGCAAATACAATCGGTGCAATCCAAAACCAACCAGGTGTTGGTGCAGGAACATATGGCGTTACTATTACTGATGTGAATGGATGTACGTTTGACACAACAATTTTAGTAACTCAGCCACCTGTATTAGCAACTGGAACAACTATTTTATCGAATTATTTTGGTCAAGCTGTTAGTTGTGAA
>JBILYS010000324.1:0-2994 GCA_044377625.1 Crocinitomicaceae bacterium | reverse complement strand
GGAACTGTTTATGTTGTGCATTGTCACGAACACTAACCAGTTTAATCTTATTGAATTAAAAGCGGGGGGAAACTTCCGCTTTTTTAATGAAAAATTAATTTCATAACAAACACCATTCAAATAGTTTATTCTTTTTTAATAAACAGGAAATACGTTTGCGCTGAGATAGAGGGAGTTTTGTAAAAAAAAACTCAATGAAAAAACGATTATTATTATTTGGTTTTATTACTGTTTCTCTCGGTTCATTTTCACAGTCAATTATCGCTAATTGGAATTTCAATTCTAGTGTTAATGATGCAACTACTTCAACTGGAAGTTTACTTCCGGACATTGGTAACGGTTCGATTCAAACAATTGGAGGTACTTCTTCAACTTTTGCAGCAGGAAATCCACTTGATTTAAACTCAACGGATAATTCAGGATTAAATACAACTACTTATCCATCTCAAGGGAATTCTCCTAAAACGGCTGGTGTTCAATTTGATATTCCAACAACAGGATTCAATAGAGCTGTATTGGAATTGGAACTACGGTTCGAGCATTTCAAAATCCGAATTTCATGAAAATTTATTTGAGTGCTGATAACTTAACAAATGTTGCTTATCAAAGTCATTTGAGCAGGTTGAAATATGCACCCCAAAACCCCTTAACTGGCAGAAATGGTGTTTACAATATGGGAAGGAACATTAGTTTGAAAGTGATTTTTAATTTGTAAATAATCTCTATATAAAGTATATATTAAAATAGAATTTTTTTGTTCTGTCTTATGTAATTTCAATATGAATTTGTTCATATTGAAATTACATAAGACTTACCTAAATATAAAATCAACCTAATATTCAACTTATAGCTTAATGTGATATTTGTCGCAAAAGTTATATATTATGAAAAGAAATTTTATTACACTAATTATCTGCGGATTAACTCTTTCAGGTTTTGGTCAATCTAACATTACAAAGTGGGATTTTAACTCATTAATCAATGATGCGTTAACCTCCACTGGTGTTTCCACTCCAAGTTTTGGAACCGGTTCGCTGAGCACGGTAGGAGGAACAACATCAACATTTGCAACTGGGCATGTAAATGATTTAATTTCTTCTGATAATTCTGCTTTGAATACTACAGGTTATCCAACTCAAAGTACAAATGCGAAAACTGCAGGAATCCAATTCAATGCATCAACAGTAGGATTTAATAAAGTTGTATTAGAATTCTATCAACGATTAAGTAATACAGCTGCAAATACTTGGGTGTTGCAATATACAATTGACAATACAGGGGTATCAACAGGTGGCATTGTTGTTTGGACTGATGCAACGACCTACACATTTACTCCTGCTCCAATTGGAACTGGAGATACTTGGTACTTGCGAACTTTTGATTTTTCAGCAGTGACCGGACTAAATAATAATGCGAATGCAGGATTTAGAGTAGTTTCAAATTTCGACCCAATTACAGGTCTGTATCAATCAGCTCGATCTACCAGCACTTATGGAACGACAGGAACTTCTCGTTTTGATTTGATTACCTTAAAGGAAGCTGAAGGTACTGCTTCAATAGCAACTGCGAGTAATTATCAAATTGTAACCGAGTCTATAGGAACAATCACTATTCCTGTAACATTTGCGAATGCAAATAATGCTTTAGCGAAAGTTGTTTTCGAAGTATCTGGGTATTCAAGCGGATCGTTAAGCTCAGATTTTAACTGGACAGTGAATGATACGTTAACAATTGCAGCAGGTTTTAATGGAATTGTAAACTTTCCTATAACAATTACTGATGATGTACTTTCTGAAAAAGCAGAAACGGTAATTCTGAAAATAAAGCCAGATAGAAACACATTGGTTTCAACTACAAGTTATTATCAAATTATTTATGTAAAAGACAATGACTATCAAGCTCCAATAGGAACTAATGAGTTAAACATGTCTTTATTAACGAGCTTTTCAAATGGCGCTGCAGGATCAAATTCTGCAGAAATTGTCGTGTATGATTCTACCAATTTTAGACTTTATATAGCAAACAGCATCGGAGCGAAATTAGACATTATTGATTTTTCAAACCCATCAATTCCGACATTGATTAATAGTATTAGTGTAGCTCCTTATGGTAATATTAATTCTGTTACGGCTCACAATGGAGTAGTAGCAATGGCAATAGAGAATTCAAATGCCCAATTAAATGGTTCGATTGTTTTTGTTGATCAAAATGGCGTTTTCTTAAGTCAAGTTGCTGCAGGTGCAATGCCTGACATGATTACTTTTAACAAAGATTTCACTAAAGTATTGACTGCTAATGAAGGAGAACCAAATGCAACTTATTCTGCAGATCCAGAAGGTTCGGTTACGATTGTTGATTTAACTCCTGGTTACGCAGCATTGACAAACGCGAATGCCACAACAATTCCATTAACACAATTTAATGGACAAGAAGTTGCTCTAAGAGCGCAAGGAATCCGAATTTTTTCTACGAGTGCATCAGTTGCTCAAGATTTAGAGCCAGAATATATTGCAATTTCAGATGACAATACAAAGGCTTATGTAAGTCTTCAGGAAAATAACGCGATGTTGGTTATTAATCTTTTGACTTCTCAAATAATAGAAATAAGACCATTAGGTTATTCTAACTATTCTTCAGGTAATGCTATGGATGCTTCAGATCAAACTGGTCAAATTTTAATTACATCTTTACCTGTTAAAGGAGCCTATATGCCTGATGCGATTGCATATTCAACAATCAATGGTCAAGGTTATTTATTTTCAGCTAATGAAGGAGATTCAAGAGAATTTGGATCTGTAATAGATGCAAATAGAATTTCAACGTTGAATTTGGACTTGACAGCTTTTCCTGATCAATTGATTTTGAAAAATAACCGTTTTGCAGGTAGATTAAATGGTTTGAAATATTCAGGAGATACAGATAATGATGGCGATTTAGACGAAATTCATGTAATGGGTGGTCGATCATTTAGTATTTGGAATGCTGATACAGGTT
>JBILYS010000322.1:0-3009 GCA_044377625.1 Crocinitomicaceae bacterium | reverse complement strand
AAATCATCTGGATGTATTGCTTCGAGCCACGTATTTGGATTATTAATCCACCTATCAAGCGGTATTCCATATAAATCAATAGCTGAATTACTTATGTACTCACTTTTATAATCTGGTAAACTTACACCCCAAACAGTTTCTGTTAAGGAATCCATTACTGCTTCTAATTTTTCTTTGTTTTTGAGTATCTCTTTTGTTTTCTCATTTTGAATGCGTTTAAGATTATTGATCTCAGTCACATCATTCAAAAAAGAATTCACCTCTGAAAACTCATTCTGTTCGTATTTACAAATTATTGTACCTTCAACGTCAATTTTTTCACCATTCCGATTGATCAAACTATAATTCACATCAAGTTGTTCGAGTGAATTGGTCATTAAGTCTTGAAAAAATTCCATACAATGATCTTGTGAATCTGGATGCACATGCTTAAAGATAGAATTGCCTATAACATCAGCTTTAGAATAATCCATCTTTTTAAGCCATGAATCGTTCACAAAAAGTATGGTTCCTGATTTGTCAATTGTTAAAATTAAGTCATTCGTTGTATGAACGAGGTTACTATATCTCTCTTTTGCTAAGGCTGTTTTTAATAAATTCTCTTGTAAAAGTTGTTGATTTTGCTCTATTTGATTTTTTTGTTCCTCAAGCTCACTATTCCTTTTTGTAGCTGTATCCATTAAAGAACGTGATTCATTAAGTGATTTTTGAGCAGATTGCTGTAAGAACAAATATTCAATAATGAAATCGTGTTGAGAAAAATCGTTTAATGTTATATTATAATTTTTTAAAGGAAAGTTTTCATTTGTAATGGGTTGAGCAGTAATAATAAAATCGGAGTTAATTTTTCCAAGCGAGCATTTAAACCGTTGTACTTTCTCTTTACTTGAAAAAAACAATATTCTATTTTTTCCTGAAATTGCCTTTTCTATAGCTGCAATTATATCAAATTCTAAATTAAAATAATCTGTAATTTTGCTTGAAATTGTAAGTTCTGGGTTCGATTTAAAGAAGGACTTTCCTATTACTTTTATTTCAAAATTTGAATTTAGAATTAAATAAAATGAATTATTTAATTCCAGTGCCTTGCTGATTTTTTCTTGTTCAAGAAAGGAATTTTCCTTCGTCTTTCTCAATTCTAACAACCTAACAACTCCTTTTGCAATTGTTTGCACTGATTTTAAATCCTTCGAGGAAATTTCTCTTGATTTAAAGTCCATAATTGAGAGCGTACCAAGAGCAATCATGTTACTGTCTACAAGTGGAATTCCAATGTAAAATGCTACTCGCTCATTATTTAAAAGAAAAGGAGTTGCTTTAAAACGTGCATCAGAAAGCGCATCGTTGATAATTAATGGTTTCTCAATAGAATTGATAGCAATTGAACAAAAAGAATCTTCTCTTGGGATTTCAGAAATTTTAATTCCAAAACTAGATTTAACCCATTGTCTTTTTTCATCGATGAAACTTATTAAAGCAATTGGAGCATCTGCAATCTCTGCAGCTAGCGCGGTGATTTCATCAAACTCATCTTCAGACTCTGAATCCAGAATTGCATAACTTTTTAATGCTTCAATGCGCTTGTCTTCTATTTCAATCAACTTATCCACAGTATTATTCCCAGGTTATTTTGAATACATGGCAATCATTATCGTCATTCTTCACCTGAATCTGTTCAGTTGAAACATTCAAATCAAATCGTTTACCCAGCCCTTTTATTAAACCATAAAGCATTGGAATAAAACCATTTCTATGAGAACGGTATTCCAATTCAATTGATTTTTCCTGTGGATTCCTTGTTGTAAATTGAGGAGCTTTCAAATCAGGCATAATATTGTTAATTCGAAAATGGAGCATGTCCAAATTATCTAGAAATTCTGTGAACGAATTGCCTGTCATATTCATTAAATCTCCGTAACCTTCGTCAGCTGTATATAGAATCCAATATTCTCCGAAAGCTTCAAGAATTATATTAGCATCTGCTTTTAGAACAAGTGATGCATTTTTCACTAAATCGTAGGTTAGTTTATCCGGATATGAATTCATTCCAACAAAATCTCCCTCATGAAATTCTGTCAATTTGCAGATTTCAATCCATTTTTCATTGCCGTAATTACTTACGACTAAATCTTTTATAGCTTTGTTGACCAATCCGTACATATAAATCCCCTTTTTAAAGAGAGTTAAAATAAAAAATAATTTTGGTTTTTTTAACTTTTGGAACTTTTTATTTAATATTTATTTAAATATATTAAGAACCAAATTAAAAGGGCTAAGTCATTCAACTTAGCCCTTTTAAAAATAAGAAAAACAAGATGTTATTCTACCACTAATTGTTGAATTTCAGTAGAAGTGGCATTTATCATTTTTACAAAATATGTTCCAGCAGAAAGATCGCTAACATTGATTATTTGTGCTCCAGTAACATTCGAATTTGAGCGAACAACTGCTCCATAAACGTTCAATAACTCATATTTATAAACTCCTTCAGCTTTTATCATAACGATATCATTTGCTGGGTTAGGATAAATTGAGATTGAGCTAGCAGCAAATTCTTCTATACTCACATTCCCTCCAGAGAAAGCTAAGTCGTCAACAAATAATACAGAACCCGGATTATTCCCTGAAAAAGCAAATACAGACATTGAATCTGGTGTTCCGACAATAGTTAAGGGAGCGCTAAAAGTTGTGTAAGTACTATTTGTATAACAAGGTTCACTATGTTGACCAATCACTGCACCCATTTGAAAAAATGTTGCTACAATTACTCCTTGGTCACCATTTGATGGAGCATACCTATATGCACCACTAAAAGTTGTTGGGCTAGCATTGTAAGGTATTGGCATAAAAGGATTTGGTCCACCAAACATAATTGGTCCCACTGAAACAAAGCCACGAATTGTATCTAAGCTGATTGGATCTTGAACAGTTGATAACTCAAGTGCATAAGCCCCAGAATTAAAATCGGTCGTTTTATTTGCGTTTTCGAGTCCGGAACTAGCTAGCATT
>JBILYS010000321.1:0-3027 GCA_044377625.1 Crocinitomicaceae bacterium | reverse complement strand
GCAATCAAAACCAATAAAATACTTTTCAGGCCCAAAAGCTTTATGTACTTTAGTGCTCCAAAAAAGAGATTATTGTCATTCGAGTATTTCATATCAAAAAAGGTACTAAAAAGCGAGGTACAAGGTAAGAAAGTTTCTAGACCAATTGTACGTATATCTATTATAAGTATTGCACTAGCAGTTGTTGTTAACTTAATTACCATTGCCGTAGTTACTGGTTTTCAACATGAAGTCCGAGAAAAAGTCTCTGGATTTGGTTCTCATATTTTTATTATGAGCTCTGGTGAAAATAGTATCTACGAGAGCGAACCCATACTCAAAAACCAAGCCTTTTTCTCAATTTTGAAAAAAGATAATGAAATACAATCTATTCATTACATCGCTTATAAACCTGTACTTTTTCAATCCAATAAAAAGGACCGGCAGTTCAAATTAAAATCTGGAAAAGACACATCCTATATCCAACAAGAGATTCAAGGTGCTATTTTAAAAGGGATTGACTACAACTATGATCTTTCTTTTTTTAAGCAACATTTAAAATCAGGCCGATTGCCTAAATTTTCAAAAGATTCGATCAGTCCTGAAATAATTATATCAAAACGAATTGCTCGAGATTTAAATCTTGAAATAGGCGAAGAGGTTAAGGCTTTTTTTGTTAAAAATCAACCTGTTAAACGAATTTTTAAATTGGTTGGAATCTACGAAACTGGTTTAGAAGAATTCGATAAAAAAATGGCCATCGGAGACATTCGTATTGTTCAAGAATTAAACGATTGGGGTATAAAAGCTTCTATAATTATTGCTGATACTTTATCAAACGGTCAATTAATTGTTAAAGCAGATGTAGTTGGTGGTAATGGAAATTATCGATATGATTGGGGGAAAGGTTATGAAAACTATTCTGGCTTTACTATTTGTCCTATGAAAGACACATTAATAAGATTAATAGCCTCCGATTATTGGATGAAAATAAGTGGAGAAAATGAACAAACAAGTATTCCTGACACTGCTTATTTAGACATTAAAATTAGAGGGACTGGTTATAGTGCTTGTGATTTCAAGACAAACAATGATAAAGAGTTAATACGAACATATTTGAATGAAGATGGACGTAAATATTCTTTAAGTGCAATGAATAAAACGCTATTTTTTGAACAAATCATAGGGAAAGGAAGTAGTTCCAATTACGTAGGTGGATTTGAAGTTTCAGTTAAGGATTGGAATAAACTACCTGAAACGGTTAATCGTTTAAAAAAGCAATTCGAGCTTATTCCAACGAAAAACAACGAATCATTGAGTGTTAAAAGTATCATTGATACGCAAAGTGACATTTTTGTTTGGCTAGGATTTTTAGATTTAAATGTGGTCATTATAATAACTCTTATGATTCTTATTGGCATCATCAATATGGGTTCTGCCCTTCTGGTTTTAATTTTAGTCAGAACAAATTTCATAGGTATAATGAAAGCTATGGGTGCATCGAATTGGAGTATCCGGAAAATATTCTTAATTCAAGCTGCTTTCTTAATCTTGAGAGGAATGCTTTGGGGAAATATTATTGGCTTGTCATTATGTGCATTACAATATTTCTTTGGGATTATAACACTCAATCCTGAAGTATATTATTTGAGTCAAGTACCTGTAGAAATTTCTTTTTCTTCTTGGGCAGCGCTGAATATCGGAACAATATTAGTCTGTTTAAGCGCATTGATTATTCCAAGCGTTGTGATTACTCGTATTAATCCTGTTAAGGCAATTAGATTTAATTAACTGACGGTTCAATAAACTTTTTGCAATTCTCATTCAAAAAAAAGCCTCAAAGTAATTTGAGGCTTTTTTGGATTAAATTGTTTGTTATTTATCTTAGAATATTTACATGACCAACTCTCATAACACGTTCGTCATTTCTATTAGTTTTGAATTCTATTTTCCATGTGTATGTTCCATCTTGTACAAGGTCAACTTCATGGTTACCGCCATACGTTCCATCCCATCCGATTTCGGTATTGTGAGATTCAAATACAATTTCTCCCCAACGATTAAATATCAATAACGTATAATCATACGGATCATATCCTGAAGTAAAGATTGGTTGGAATGTTGGATTGTAATCATCATTATCTGGTGTAAATGTATTTGGCACATAGAATATCAACTCTTCATAAATCTGAATTGTTGAATATGCTGTGTCCACACAACCAAATGGTGAGTATGCAATAAGAGTAACGATATAGTTTCCAATTGCATCATTTGAATAATCATGCGTTGGATTGACATCAACTGAATTTGGCGTGTTGTCTCCAAAGTTCCAAATATAATCCACCGCACCAGTTGTGGTGTTATTGAAATCCACTATTGGATTCAATTCTGAAATAACTGAAGCTGATGGACTGAAAGAAGCAATCGGTGCCGCCTCAGTACAAATTAGATCAATTGCAGTGAACGTTCCCACACAACCGTTTGTTGAAGTTGTTGTAAGTGTAATGTCAAAACATCCAGCTTGAGTGAATGTGTTTGTTACGGTTCCACCCCCTGTCAACACTGTACCGTCGCTCATTGTCCAAACTCCACTAGCTGTATTGGGCGTAGTATTGGTAAAATTAACTGTCAATGGAACACAACCAAATGTTACATCTGGTGTAAATGACACCACTGGAATTGGGTTCACTGTTACCACAACTTGATCCGTATTGATACATCCTGCAGCGGTTGTTCCTGTTACAGTATATGTTGTCGTTCCAACCGGCGGATTGAATGCTATTCCATTTGTAATACCATTGTTCCATGTATATGTTGCAGCACCAGACCCCGTAAGGGTTACTGTTTGATTAGCACAAATAGGGACATCAGTTCCAGCAAAAACAACCGGAATAGGATTTACTGTTACAAGCACTTGATCCGTATTAACACAGCCTGCAACTGATGTTCCAGTTACGGTATACGTTGTTGTTGCTAGTGGAGTAAACGCTACTCCATCCGTAATACCGTTATTCCATGTATAGGTTGCAGCTCCTGAAGCTGTTAACG
>JBILYS010000320.1:0-3030 GCA_044377625.1 Crocinitomicaceae bacterium | reverse complement strand
AAGAGAAATGGAAGGTGCTTTAAACACGTTACTTGCTCAAGCATCATTGAACAAAAAAGCAATTACATTAGAACTTGCTAAGCAAATGGTTGACAAGTTTGTCAAAAATACTGCTCGTGAAGTTTCTATTGAATACATACAAAAAGTGGTATGTGATTATTTTGATCTTCCAATTGAAATGTTGAAATCTAAAACACGTAAGCGTGAAGTTGTTCAAGCTCGTCAAATTTCAATGTTCTTCTCAAAGAAAATGACAAAGTCTTCTTTAGCGAATATTGGAGCTCATTGTGGAGGAAAAGACCACGCGACCGTTTTACATGCTTGTCGTACGGTAACAAATCTTTCTGAAACGGATAAACAATTCAGAGTTTATTTAGAGGACTTAGAGAAAAAATTGACAATACAATAAATATATTCATATTATTGAAAAAGCCATCTGTTACTGACAGATGGCTTTTTTGTGCTCTAAAGAATTGGTTAGTTTTGAAATTTTACCAATCCATTGAAGGTGAGGGTTTGTTTTAAAATTCAAGTGCGTCATTCTATAAAAGCACAGAAGGTTAGTTTGTGACGTATTTCTAATTTATTTGGCAAAAAAAATCCCAATTGTTTCCAATTGGGATTGCTATTTTTAAAGTATGTATTACTCTTTGATCAATTTACTTGAGTAAACTTTGTTCGCTGTTGTGATGGTAACAAAATAAATCCCGTGAGCGTTATCTGTCAAATCTATTTCAGTAATATTACCACCTGCCTTGCATTCAATTTCTTTATTCAATAAGATAAATCCTTTTGAATCAGTAACAGTCATGTAACTAATCTCATTTTGATACGTGTTGAAAATAACTTCCGTTTTTCCATTAGTCGGATTTGGGAACAATGTTAACACATCATTTACATCAGGCAAAACATTGATACTTCTTAAAATTGAATATTTATATTCTCCATTAAAATCAGTTTGTTTCAAACGGTAATAAGTAACACCTAGTTCAATTTGCGGATCAAAAGCAAAATATTCTGTTGGCATATTAGTTGTTCCAGCGCCATCAACACTTGCAATTTCCTTGAAATTTTGGCCATCCGTAGATTTTTCAATCGTAAAATAGTCGTTGTCTCTTTGTGAATCCGTTTTCCAGTATATATCTGCGCCTTTTTCTTCCTTGTTATATGAACTAGTGAAATCTGCTAATTCAATAGGTAAAACAACACAGTCAAGAGATGCTGTCCCTCCAAAAGATAAAGTAAATCCCAAACCAGTAGGAGTCCATTCATCAACCATTAAATAATAGGATTGACCAGCTATCACATTTAATTGATTTACAAATTTATCACCACTTACATCCTCTGTTAAATCACCAGGGGTTCCTATAGCTCCAGTAGTACCAGTTCCTCCAGAATCTGAACAACGAATTGGTGATCCTAATGCACCACAAGTGACATTTGGTCCAAAAATGGCAATATCATAATCGTCTGTTGCAGTTGTAGGAGTGACTTGTACGTCTAAAGTCCCTGTCGTTGCTGCTTGAAACCAATACCAATTCGTATGATTTTCACCTCCAGTGGGACAAACTATTCCATTGCATGCCTCAGCAACTATTCCTGGGCCTGTAGAATTTGAGTTGATTGTAGCATTTGAACATAGTGCAGTGACTTTGTTACAATCAGAATTAGTGAGTCCAGTAGGACCTCCCGCACATGGGGTGCAAGACAAAGTTGCAGACCAACCACTAGCTGTATTTGCTGCGCTAGTGACAAAAGCAAATGTTAAGCATCCACTTGCATGAGTTGAGGTAAACGAAAAAGGAACGGATGCACCTAAATTCCCCCATAAGCCATTTGTCCATGATGGATTTCCTCCATATGCACCAGGTGAAGTTGGAGCGCTTGTAAAGTTTGGACTGTATTCTGTTGGACCATTTCTTACAAAAAGGACATCCAAACTATTAAAAGTATTGAAAGAATTAAAGGTTACTTGCATGCAATTTCCAGCAATGCTTGGACAAAAAACTCGATAAACTGCGTTTTGCCCTAAACCACCGCCTATGTTATTCGAATAATTCCCAGCTGCGCCACCATCATCTGTAAAGGTAGATGGACCACAATCAGCAACTTCACATGCACCAACTTTTTCACCTGCTATACCAATACCTGCAGGGTGTAAATAAGACGCTGAACATGCAGGACATCCGCCACCACACGCAACAGTAACAGATATATCATCAGTTGATGCAGTACAAGGTGCGTTTGTAATTGACCATCGTAAAACATAAGTGCCTATTCCGCCAGCTGGAGTGAATATTGCAGCTTGATTTGCAGTACTACTGAATTGAGCACTAGCCGTACTTGGTCCACTAACAACTGTCCACGTTCCAGTTCCAGTTCCAGGAAGGTTAGCAGCTAATGTTGCTCCACTTCCAATACAAATTGATTGGTCTGGACCAGCAGCAGAGACTGAAGGAGGTGCAACAAAAGTAATTGAAACAGCATCAGTTGATACGCAAGGTCCAGCCGATGTAATTGTCCATGTTAAAACATATGTTCCTGCTCCACCTGCTGGAGTAAAAATTGCATTAAAATTTGCTGTGTTATTAAATTGAGCACTACTTGTACTAGGCCCACTTGTTACTGACCAAGCTCCAACTCCAATTGCTGGATTATTTGCAGCTAAAGTTGCCGTAGAAGTTGTACACAAATTTTGATCTGGACCTGCGGCTGAAGTTGTTGGACCAACTGTGAAAACAACATCGTCCGTTGAAGCCGTACATGGTGCATTTGTAATGGTCCATCTTAATGTATAGGTACCACCTAAAGTTGGTGTAAAGGTTGCAGATGGATTTGAAACGCCACCAGTTATTTGGGCAATATTTGTACTTGGACTTCCAGCCACAATAGACCATGTTCCAGTTCCAGTCACAGGTGTGTTAGCAGCTAATGTTGCACTACTTCCAATACAAATTGATTGGTCTGGACCAGCAGCAGCAACTGTAGGCGCAGCTATAATATTTACTTGAACAACATTTGAAGCTAAGG
>JBILYS010000319.1:0-3035 GCA_044377625.1 Crocinitomicaceae bacterium | reverse complement strand
CTGAAAATTCATAATAGTAATATATGTCTGGTTGAAGTCCTGTGACGTCTACTTTTACGGTGTAATCTTTATTTGCATCTGTTAAGGTACTTCCTTGTGCAACCACATTTACCATTCCAGAATCGAGTGCCATTTTGTAATTTACAACAACTGGAGCAGTAAAATCATCTGGCGTAATTCTTGTCCAAATTATTACAGCATCCGTTAATGGATCTCCTGAAGCTACGCCATGGTAAAAATGATTCACACAATCTAAAGGCGAAATACTAGTTTGAGAATTTGCTTTTGTATAACTGCAAACAATTAGTGTAAGGAGTATAAAACGTATCATCTTTTTATTATTTTTTTAATTGAAATTTCATTATTCAGTGTCAAACGAACTAAGTAAACACCTTTTGACAACTCAGGTATTGCAAGTGTGGAGTTAGATGTAGATAATTCAAATGTGCTTACTACCTGACCTAATGTATTCAGTAATTCAACTTGAGCATTACCTGAAAAATCATTATTATCAAATGAAAGCGTGAATTGATCATCAACAGGATTTGGGTAAACATACCAAGATAGATTGTTTGAATTTTCAGTTAGTGCAGCATATCCACAAATTGATTCATATGAACCATCCAAACCTAAATAAAATCCTGTACCACCATTTATTGAAACGGTTGGGTTGATAATTGCTTGCGCACATTCAGGTACGAATAGTTTTATTCGTCCACCACCACCTGATCCTCCTGCTCCTCCAATGTTTCCATTTCCAGTTGTTATGCTGTTATCAGAACATATTATATCAGAATAATCACAATAAGCTCCATTTCCAAGTTGACCAGAATTACCTCCAATACCACCAACAGCAATTAAATTCCCTGTAATTGAAGCGGAACCGCTTGTTTCTATAAATATTCCGCCGCCAGAACCTGCACCAGAACCTGCGCCTGCACCTGAACCACATGAAAAAGTGCGTTCGTCGCAACCATTACAACCATCTGAACAACAATCAGCAGTAGCATCACCAGAACCACCGTTTCCTCCATATGATCCATCCTCACCTTTTACTGAGATTGTTCCAGTCATCGTAATTGATTGTGCAGCTTTAAGAAAAACGAGTCCGCCACCGTTACCACCTTTAATTCCGTCTGTTCCTAAGTAATATGAGCGACCACCACTTCCCGCTCCCGCTCCACCTGAGCCAAGTGCAATGTCAAATCCTGTAGCTGTTCCATAAGTAATGTTTTCAGTCCCGCCAGTTCCTCCTAAACCAAAGGTTGCCGGATAAGAACCTTCTATTGAAAGTCCTACAGTAGTTGAAGAATTTGAACCATTCCCCCCATTTCCAGCAAGTGTTCCAAGTCCACCGTATGAACCACCTGCTCCACCACCAGCACCACCAGCTCCAGCAATAAGGCCTGCTTCGTCTCCGAAATTTCCACAGTATTGTTTTGAACCAGCTCCATTTCCTCCATTCAACCCCGCAAAACCCGCACCTGGGCCTTGGCCATCCTGTCCAGATTGACCACCTTCAACCGATATATGTCCTTGTGAACCTGAATCATTGCACGTTGTGAGGGCAACCTCGTGACCTGTTCCACTTGATACAGCTAAACCTTTTATCCCTCCAGTTCCTCCTGAATAACCGGCATAATCACCATTGATTGTACCATCAATTACTATATTTTGAGCATATATTTTTAATTCACCACAACCGTTGTTTGAATGGGGGGTTACATATATTGTTACTCCAGATTGTAGGTTGAAATTTCCACTTATCACATAGGTTCCACTCATCAATACATCAGAGGAAATGATCATGTCGCCAGAAATTTCCACTGAATCACATTGCGCAGAGGCAAAAAGTGAAGAAAGTGTAAAACAGATGAAGGTTAGTTTTCTTATCATTTTAGTCGATTTTAAGTATGCGTTTAGATTTAGATACAAATTCTGGTTTCAAGAAATAGATGCCTTTTGGTAACATTCGAAGGTCGGTTTTTAAAATTCCTTTATTCATGTTTAGTTGAGCTACCATTTGACCATTCGTAGTGTATAATTCGAAGTTATTTGAACCTTCTAAATAATTTTCGATAACTAAGAATCCATCTAGAAAATAGGCGTTAAAAGCAGATTGTTCAATTTCATTTTCAATAAAGGATAAATAACCACAAGTGTCATTTTCATGTACTACAATATTAAATGTATCTGGTATGCATCCCAATGCATCCGTTCGAACAATTGTTGCGTTTGCCAAGGCTGTAATTTGATAAGTGTTTTGTTGAATATTGCCAGGATTCCAAATCGATGGTTCAGATTCCCAAGACCCTTGTAAATTAATTACTTCCCCAATACAGACATCTAAAATTTGAGCATCTTTGGGCGATTTTACAATTGTGAAATGATCATAAATAGTATTTGTTGCGGTATAAAAAGAAGCATCTAATCTGTTGTCTTTGATATTGAGAATTATCGCTCCAACTTCAGTATGACTATAAGAAAGCATCACAGGATGTGGCCAATCTGTATCTACTGATGACGTTTTTCCAGAATTTCCCATTACGCAATAAACGGTTCCATTGTGTGCATTTGGAGCATCCGTATCCTTGTGATAAGGACAATCTATTGTTGGATAGTTTCCTGATCCGTTGTCGATTTGATGATTTGAATTAAAAGAATTACTATTTCCGTAATGTCCGTCGATCATCATGCTGCGTTCATAACTATGGGCATGCCCATTTAAAATTAAATCAACTCCATAAGCTTCCATTATGGGTAATATTTCTTCCCGCATTTCAACTAACTCGCCGTCAAGAAAATTATCATTGTCAGAATCATGTGAACCTTTTGTATAAGGAGGATGATGCCAATATGCTACTACCCACGGCAGGTTATTAGCAGATAAATCTTGGTTGAGCCAAACACCCATGGCGGCTGTTGCAGAGCGAGGTACATCATACGAATCCAAAGAAATAAAATGAATATTTCCATAATTAAATGAATAATAATTTTCTGTACCACTTGGAATTCCACCACATTCTGCATTGGTA
>JBILYS010000318.1:0-3038 GCA_044377625.1 Crocinitomicaceae bacterium | reverse complement strand
CGAAGCAATACATCCAGATGATTTAGAGCGAGTTGAAAGTGAAAATGCTGGTCTTTTTTCGGAAGGTTTTTCAGAATTAGAATATCGCATAGTAACACCAAAAAACGAGGTGAAATGGATTCTTACGCGAACTAAAATAATTAAAAATGGAGATGGAATTCCCTATTTAATGACAGGAATTGCTGTAGACATTACGAAAAGGAAAATACTTGAGATTGAATTAATTGTAAACAAAGAAAAACTAGATGTGGTAATGGACTCCTTGGCAGAAACTGTTTGGGGTGTTAGTTTGCCAGATTATAAAAATGAATATTTAAGTAATTCTGTTTTTGATTTATATGGAATATCAGCTGAAAATTGGCTGAAAAACCCATATGCTTGGATTGAAATAATCCATCCAGACGATGCTGAGAGAGTTCTAATTGAAAATGCTGTTCTTTTTTCGGAAGGTTTTTCAGAATTAGAATATCGAATAGTAACACCAAAAAACGAGGTGAAATGGATTCAGACGCGAACTAAAATAATTGAAAATGGAGATGGAATCCCCTATTTAATGACAGGAATCGCAGCAGATATTACGAAAAGGAAAATACTTGAACTTGAATTGGTTGACTATAAGAAAGCAATTGATGCAGCTGCAATAGTTAGTATTACTGATGCGAAAGGAAAAATTATACATGCAAACGATAAGTTCTGTGAAATATCTAAATATTCGGGAGAAGAATTAATTGGTAAAAATCATAATATTTTAAATTCAGGTCACCATTCCAAAGAATTTTTTCAAAAAATGTGGCAAACAATTTCAACTGGAAATATATGGAAGGGAGAAATAAAAAATATAGCGAAAGATGGATCAGAATATTATGTAGATTCTTCCATTGTCCCATTTATGAAAGAGGGAAAACCTTATCAATATGTGTCAATTCGTTCTGATTCTACAGAAAAGGTGGCTAACAAACAAAAAATAGAAGATCAAAAACAATTTTATGAATTCATTTTAAATAATCTTCCGGCGGATATAGCGGTATTCAGTCCTGATCATAAATACCTATTCATAAATCCAGTTGCAATTAAAAATAATGAATTACGCAATTTCATGATTGGGAAAGATGATTTTGAGTATTGTGAATTTAAAGGAATAGATAGCTCATTAGCAATTGAAAGAAGAAGAGCTTTTAATGAACTAATAGCAAATAAAGAGTTTGTAGAATGGGAAGACGAGAAAATTCTCGACAACGGAGAAAGGCATATTACCTTGCGTAAAATGGGTCCGATTTATAATAACGAAGGAGAACTTGTCGTAGTAATAGGTTATGGACTTGAAATCACATCACGCAAAATTGCAGAGGAAAATGTTGTAATTGCAAAAAAAGAAGTTGAGCGTATAAATTTGAATCTTCAAGGTCTCGTTCAAGAAGAAACTAAAAAGAATATAAAGTTGTCACAATCATTAAATGAAAGTGAAAAACTATCAACTATTGGTGAATTAGCATCAGGAATTGCACATGATTTAAATACCCCATTGGGTACAATTAAAAATGGTGGGGAGGCAATTCGTTATACAATTGACACAATTTTAAATGAATTAATTTGGAAATTTACACCCGAACAAGTCAGCTTTGCTATCAAAACATCAATTGAAAATAAATCTGACGGCTTTATAAGAGGGATTCAATATATCCAGCTTTTAAAAGAATTTAGAACCTTTTTATCAGAAAATTATAAGCAACTGACAGAAATTCAAATTTCAGAATTTGCATCAGCATTTATGAAAATACGAATTGATTTAAATGAAAGAGATTTGATTGCAACAATTCTAAATAATTCAAATGCATTGGAGCTCATAAAACTAATTGACAATTTGCAGACAACATGGAAATTTATTGATTCAATTGTTGTTTCTGCAGATAGGGCAGCAAATGTAGTTAATGACCTCCGTTCTCTAATAAAGAATCAAAAATCGGAACGTTCATCCGTGAATTTACATGAAAATATAACGACAGTTTTAAATGTTTTTGGTTTCGAATTAAAAACAAATGTTGAAATTGATTTTAACGTAGATAAATCGACTTTTATTGACGGTTATGACATCCGATTGTTCCAGCTTTGGTCCAATATTATTAAAAATGCAATTGAAGCAATGGACAATAATGTCGGAGAGAAGCTTTTGAAAATTTCATCAGTTGAAACCAATGATACAATAGTTGTCTCTATAGAAAATAATGGTGTAAAAATCCCAGATGAAGCGTTAGCTAAAATATTTGATAAATTTTATTCATCTAAATTAGGGACGAAAAAATCAGGGTTAGGTTTGAGTATCGTGAAAAATATTATTTCTGAACATGATGCTGAGATTAAAGTTTCCTCAACAGAATTTTCAACTATATTTACAGTATCATTTAATAAAAAAAGAAATGAATAATTTTAAATATGCAATAATTTGTGTAGATGATGATTTCCTGATTTTAGAAACCTTGAAATTTCAATTATCAAAATGTATTGATGAGAGATGCGTATTAATTGAATCTTTTTTATCTCCGGAGGATGCATTATTGACAATACAAGATTTAGTAGAAGTTGGGTTAAATATGATTTTCGTTATTGTGGATTTTCAAATGCCAGAAATGAATGGTGCAAAATTTATCCGTGTAGTAAAAGATCGTTATCCAGAAATTCCATGCTTGATGTTATCAGGTGAAGCAAATGCAATTCAAATAGAAGAACTTGAAAGTGATAATTTGTTATTTTCATTCATCGGGAAACCTTGGAGTGAGACTCATTTGATAAACGCAATGCAACCCTGGTTAAGTAAAGTAAAATGTTGATTTTAAATCTGAATCATTCACTTAATTAAAAGTGTTTCATAATAGGTCATAAAATATAAAAAGGGATAAGTTGAAAAACGTATCCCTTTTTTAATCTCTATAATTCTACCCTGTTTATCTGATCTTAACACCTGTCGAATCTCGGTCCTCGGATCTCGGTCATCGAGCTTGTCGAGATGTCGAGATGTCAAGGTCACCAACTTCCTCCAGATC
>JBILYS010000316.1:0-3053 GCA_044377625.1 Crocinitomicaceae bacterium | reverse complement strand
ATCATTAGTAATCTTGTTGCTGCAAATTCATCTGCCGCAGTGACAGTTAACGGAATTCAGTATATCGGAGCATCAACTTCAATAAATTCAATTTCGCAAAATAAAATTACTTCTTTATCATGCTTAAGTACAAATGTTACTTCAAAAATTAACGGAATATATGTAGGAAATGGAGGTACAACATGCTCTAATAATATAATCGATTTAGGTTCAGGTGTATCCACTGGTTATCAAATTAACGGAATTTTTGATGCCGCAACTACTTCTCAAAATGACAATTATTATTTCAATACGATATATTTACAAGGAACACCAACTGGAACAACATCTTCAAGTTATTCCTTTTATAATTCAACGAGTTCAAACACAAGAAATATTCGCAACAATCTGTTTTTAAATACTCGTTCTGGCGGAACAACAGGAAAACATTACGCTATTTACCTTGCGTCAGGAGGAACAAAAACCATTGATTTCAATGATTATTTTGTGACTGGATCAAATGGTGTTTTGGGAAGCTTGGCAGGGGTTGATAAAACAACTTTGGCAAACTGGCAAACTGCAACAACACAAGATGCAAATAGTTTAAATTTAGATCCTTTATTTTCTAGTAATTACTTAATTACAACAATTTTACCAGGCGTTTCAATACCTGGAATAACAACTGACTATGCAGGAATCGCACGCGGAGTTGTTCCTAGTATGGGAGCTAAAGAAAACAACACGTTTATTTGGCAAGGAACAACAAGTTCCGATTTTAACACTGCTTCGAATTGGACAAACGGTACAGTTCCATTGGCAGGCGCTAACATTGAATTTGCTGCCAACCCAGCAAACAGTTGCGTGATGGATCAAAATAGAATAATCGGGAATTTAACCAATGCTCAAGCAGTAGATTTACTTAATTTAAACGGCTTTCAATTAACTATCAACGGAGATTTCTTTTTATCCAATGGAGCACAAATTAATGCTTCCGCAACTGGTTCAACACTTAAAATGAATGGAACAACTCCTCAGACCTTTCCAAATGGTGCTTTTGTTAGTAATACTGTCGATAATTTGAACATCAACAATAGCAATGGATTAACTCTTGGCGGTGATTTAACTATAGAATCTAGCATTGCTTTGAATGCGGGAAATTTCACAATGGGAGCTAACACACTAACGTTTAATGGCGTAGTTACTGCAATGATAGGTTCGGCAACTGGTGGAGTATCAACCAATATGATTATCGGTGGAACAGGTACCGTAATTAGTATGCCTCCATTCACTTTAAATAACTTAACAATCAATCGTGCCAGTGGAGTTACAATGTATGGAAATCTTGACTTAATGGGAACTTTAGCATTAACTAATGGAACTTTAACGGTTGGAGATCATACACTTTCTATCTACGGGAATTCACCATCAAGAGTATCTGGTACTGTAAACGCAAGTGACGTAAATTCAAATTTAGTGTTTGCAAATAGTTCAGCAATTGTGTTACCTGCTTCTATTTTTAGTGGAAATGTAAACAATATGAATATCACTGGGATTGGTGGTGTTACTGCAAGTAGCGATTTTGCAATCAACGGCGTTTTGAATTTAAACAATGGAAGTTTGACAGCTCCAAATGCTTCAAGCACAAAAGGATTGTTAGACATGGGTGCAAATGTTCTTACTATGGGATTAGCTGCAACAAATACTGGAGCTGGTGATGTAACAGGAACAATCACAAGAAATAATCCTGTAGCAAACACATCATACACTTTTGGAAACCCAGTAACAAAATTCACTTTAGCAGGAAGCGGAACAGCTCCTTCCTATATCACAATAACAGCAATAATCGGTTCGTCTGCAACTCAAGAAATACCACTTCCTGTTCCTGCACCAATTTTGAGAAATTACGAAATTTTATTACCAATAACAACTCCTGGTTTACTTTCTAATTTCCAAATGCACTATTTAGATTCTGAATTAAATGGAAATACACCTGCAAACTTAGTTTCTGGAGATTACGATATTCCAACCCCTGTAGGGTCTGGTGGATCTGGATTAGGTAGCACAGATCATGATGAACACGGTGTTGCATCTTACGATCACTCTACAATCGGGGCTAAATTTGTAAGCGGTATTAACATTCCTATTGCTTATTATATATATATACCAGGACAAACTGGAGGACCAGGATTTCCACATGACTGGAGAACTATTTTCTCGCTTTATTCACATGAAAATACAGATTACAGAACTTGGAAAACAAATGCAATGACTTCAAATTGGGCAATTGGAGGAAACTGGGAGGAAGGCGTTTCACCAACAGCCACTTCTCGTTACATCATTCCTGATGCAAGCACAATTACTGGAGCACTTCCTACTTTTCCCTCTGGAAATGTGACACTACAATCAATTTCTATCGGAGATGGAATTTCTCTAACAGCTTTAGGTGACATAACAGTTACAGCAACTGGCGTGTATGGTGGTGGTGCATGGAATGATGTCTCAAACGGTTTTATACCGAATGGTCACAAAGTTACATTTACTGGTTTAGGAGCAGGAATTTCAGGGATTTGTCAATTTTATGATGTTGAAATTGCGAATGGCGCTTCAATTGATAATATGGCCAACAACGTTATGAAAATTGGAAATTCAATTACAAAAACAGGAACTGGTATTTGGACATCTGATTTAAACCATGCAACAGTTGAATACAACAAAAATGGAGCTCAAACCGTTGTGATGCCTGACGGAACGCCTCATTATCACAAATTGGTTTTAAGTGGCTCTGGTGCAAAAGCACTTCCTAATTCAGCAATGAGTTTACACAGTGATTTATATATAACTGGAACAGCAATAGCAACAGCTAACGAAGCTTTATCAATCGGTGGAAGTTTAATTATTGATGAAAATGCAACATTTGTAACTGGTAATTTTAACCATACAATTTATGAAAGCATTACAAATAATGGAACATTCACTGCAACAACAGGCAACAAAATGATAATGGCGAGTAACACTGCGTTTCAAGCAATTGACGGAAGTGCAACTTTAACATCATTCTATAATCTTGAAGTTAA
>JBILYS010000315.1:0-3055 GCA_044377625.1 Crocinitomicaceae bacterium | reverse complement strand
ACCATCTTTATCTGTTAGCACTTCATGCCCGTTTACCTTGATCACGATATTTTCCAATGGTACTTCGTCATTGTCCATGAGTTTATTGCCATTGAAATCTAGGAAAGCGGTGAAATGCGCATCTACATATTCCGTCTTTCTCCATTTTTTTGGCAAGGGAATACCAAATTCTTTTTTTACACCAACGGATAAATTGAAGTTTCCTGCAAAAGTCATTCTTTCTTCTGGTTCTGGTATATTTTGATATCCCTGGTATTGATAGAATTCAATAGCACGCTCATTGTTCCGAGCATTCAAGCTATATAAGAAACGCACATCAAAACGCCATTTATTCTTGGTAAAATAGTACACTTGTGGACCAAAATTGACATTGTTTGCATAGGTTTGATTGTTCCAACTGTGATTCAACACCCATTCTGAAACAAAACGGCTCGCTTTAAAGACAAATTGGTAATTTAAACTGGTAAAAATATATTGCGGGTAACGCGCACCGTTGTTATGAAAATTTTTGACTGCATTGATGCCCATTGGGCCATAGTTGTAACGAAAATTAGCCGAAAGCGTGCGCCACGCAACCATAAAGAAAGCATTCGCTGTAAAAAGTTCTTTGTATTCTAGTGAATCTGTAAATTTGTTGTAGCCCCCCATAAAATTCATTGAAGCGCGCACATTTTTATCTAAATCTGTAAACGAATTACCTATGTTGACACCCCGAAAACGAAGTTCACCTATCAATGAATTGGTATAGGTGTAAAATAGACTCGGTAAAATCATTAACTTACTTTTGTTTCTTAATCCCAAGGCTAAACTAACTGGAATAGTAGTTTGATCTATTGTGGTGGCACCAATCACAGTTGAACTATTGTTATATGCTGCCGATAAATTAAGGTTACCATTTTTTGAAAATTGCCAAGCTGTTAGTGATTGAATAAAAAGAATTTTGTTCAGTTGCAAACTATTGATATTGATCAATTGCCGATTATTTACAGAAATTGATTGGTTGATTTTGTTGTTGAAGAAACTACCCGAATACCCAAGATACCAATTCCAATTCAATGTGGAGGATTGGTTGGCAGCACCTACATTTTGCTTGATATTACTTAACCCCGCCAGTGCTGTTAAATTATGTCTCTTCAAAAAACGCAATCTAAACCCTGACATATAGTCGTCGATGTTTGTTGGTTGCTGCAAAAGATCCGTTCTGGCATAACCCAAGGCCGATTGAATGTTATTATCATTACTCTTATAACCAGCTCCTACTGCAAAATTTCTTGAAGTGTACGGTGCGTTAAATATACCCGGAGAAACACCTGTGCTCGCTCCTACTGTAAAATTCTTGTTCAATAGGTAGCTTGCCGACAACCCGGTGCCCGATCCAGCATTTGTAAGAGTTCCTTGCAATAGTGGAACCATGAGCCGACTTCCTCCTCCTAAAATCAGACTTAAGCGAGCACTATTATATACCCCCATTCCATTTAAATTTCGCAGTGTAGATTGCGATGGGGAATAGAAGGTAAACATGTGTTGCAGGTTCAATCTCAAATAAGCATTGTTTGCCAACGGCATGTCTACTCTAAAAATATTCATCCACATGGGTTGTATACCAAGTAGGTTGTACAAATTTGAGTACCATGTTAAAGGTATGACGGAACTGCCATAACTGTTTACGGTATAATTGTTTGATAACTTTATAAAATCAACGGTACTGTTCAATTTCACCACATCTGCTGTTACGGCTTTAGATCCTCCACCACGTGTACTTTTGGGTTCAGCACCTCGGAAATAGATAGTATATTTCCGAGCATCCAACATCGTTAAAGGTCGGTAATTTTCAGTATCCACGCGCCTGAAGTTGCGCTGGGGCAGCTGCAGGTTGGCATTGAAGAAGATCGTGGTATCGTTATCGGGATTCACAACAAAATCCAAAAAAGACCGTTGCTTAATACTATCGGTCTTTAGCGTTAGTCCTTGACCAAATACTTTCCAGGAAAGATTCACATCTTGCGCATCTTCCCCTCTGTTGGACACATTGATACCAAGGGAGGTCTGATATTGATCATTCAAAAAGTAAATTCTGTTTCGCGGCAATACCTTCATATCCCAATCAACTCTTTTCGGCTTCCCAACATTGAAGGTACACACTGCATGTGTTTGTCCATCGGTACCGACCACAAAAACAGACACGTTGTACTTTGTACCGCCTTTCATTGTTTGAATATTCGGCAACAAACGAATGGGTATAAAAACGGAGTCATCTGGATCAAGCGTAAAGACCCTTTTGGAGGAACTTAAAATTTTCCAATCCGATGGGCAACCCGTTTCAATGTAGAATTCACGTGTCCGCCCATTTTGATTTTTCACCGATAAAACATTTGTCACCACCTGACCTTCTTCTACCATCATGTCAAATTTCATGAAGGTACACGTCAAAGGACTGTAGGAAGGTTTAGCAACTTGACTAAAGGATTTTTGAACAGAACAAAAAAGTACAAACACCGTGCAGCACGTCAGCACTGCAGCATGGATGTATTTTTGTATTGTGTTCACGCTTTTTGTCATTACAAATCTTCAGAGATGCAAAATTTTATATTCAACTCGTACTTGCCAGGGGTATAATTGTAGAAGGGCCTTACACGGTAATCGATTACAAAAGCAAATTCGCCAAAACTTGTTAAGTAGGATCCAACAGAATTCGTTTGACCGCCACCACATCCACCAATTCCAGCTGCGTTGACAAAATTTCCGTCATCAATCAATACAATCTCCCCGCCATTTTCAGCAAGTTGAAAGGTTTGCCAAGATCCATTAATCGGAGATGATGCACAGTTATTTGTGACCCGCACTTCTAAGAGTGCAATAGGGACTTGTGCACCCGTTGAACCATAGGATGCTGTTTGTAACCATTCAGCATCAGGGGTTGGCGCTCCACCATTGTTCACAATCATGCGTAATTTCCAGGCACAATCTCCTCCTCCAGCAGTATCACTTGCAGTTACCCGCAAAATACTTGTTCCATAAAGGGTTTTACCTGCAGTATAATCACTTAACTCATCAA
>JBILYS010000314.1:0-3058 GCA_044377625.1 Crocinitomicaceae bacterium | reverse complement strand
AGCACGGGGACAATTTTCGTTGATGCTTTTTCCGACGGATTGACAGAAGGAGCAGAGACGGTTACGCTAACATATTCACCAAGTTTATGTGCAGCACCTGTAACGATAACCTTGACAATAAATGATGCACAACCAATTAGCTTCACTTTAGACGGAACAAATTTAGATTGTTTTGAAGATAATTCGGGTGAAATTTTAGTGGCAGCAACAGGCGGATTCCCGGCGTATACTTATTACGTTACTGATCCAAACGGCATCACTACAACGACACTTTCTAATCCAATAACAGGTTTGCCTGCAGGACAGTATTCTGTTCAAGTACATGATACTTATGGATGTAAAGCGGAAGCTTTAGTAGTAGGCGGACAATTTAATGCTGGCACGACATTTTTACCTGATGGAAGTGGAGTAACGTATCAAGCGCCTTTAACCATAACGGGATTTAATCCTGGTCAAACCATAACTAACGTTAGTCAGATCCAACAGATTTGCGTGACCATGGAACATTCCTATTTGGGTGATCTTTGGATTCGAGTACAATCACCTTCTGGACAAATCGTCACTTTAAAAGAGCAAAATGGGGGTGCTTCTTGTGACCTTGGGGAACCAATAGCAACCGGACCTGTAGATGGAACTGGTAGTTCAGATATAACTCCAGGAATCGGATATGAATATTGCTTTAATGCCGCTCCTGTTTATGGAACAATGGTGAATGAATCTGGAAATTTCACAAGGAATTATACAGATGGAGTTGGGAACAATTATACAGATAATTATTTGCCTGCTGGATCTTATACATCTTCAGGAAATTTCTCAAGTTTGGTTGGATCCCCAATGAACGGAACTTGGACTGTTTTTGTAACGGACCAATTCGGGTTAGATAATGGATATATTTTTAATTGGTATATCAGTTTAGTTGGTGATTTACCCGATACAATTGTAACATTAACTGAACCTGCAGGAATTACTATTTCGGGTGTTGCAAGTAACGCTACGTGCGGTTCTTCTAATGGTTCTGTAAATATTAGTTCATTAAATGGTGTCGCACCTGTTTCATTCTTATGGAGTAATGGAGCTATCACAGAAGATTTGTCGAATGTCCCTGCAGGTCAATATACCGTTACTGTAACAGACGGAAATGGTTGTTCAAATAGCGAAATTTTTATAGTGAACAATATTGGAACATTGGCAATAAGTTCAACATCCACTCCGGTTAGTTGTTTTGGTGGAAATAATGGTGCAATTACAATAGTTCCATCTGGTGGAAGCACACCATATTCCTTTTCTTGGTCAAATGGTGCAATCACTCAGAACATCTCAACTTTAATTGCTGGAAATTATACAGTAACAATGACAGATCAAATTGGGTGTATTTTCTCTCAAGCAGTTACTGTAATTCAAAATGCTCAAGTTACGCCAGTTTTAGTTTCTTCTGGAGATGAAATTTGTAATACGACAAATGGTTCTATCGATATTTCTGTAAATGGAGGAAATGGGTCTTTTGCATATTCTTGGTCGAATGGTGCAATAACTCAAGATCTTTCAAATTTAAATTCGGGTACATATACTGCTACTGTTACAGATGGATTAGGATGTACAGGATCAGCAGCATTTACTATTGCTAACAATCTTTCAGGATGTAGTAATTTCTGTTATTTGGACATTACGCAAAACACATTGACAAATTCTACTTGTGGTGCAGCAAATGGGGCTGTTAATGTGAATATCTTAAATGCTGTAGCTCCTTATACCATTTCTTGGAGTAATGGCGCAACGAGCGAAGATATCAGCGGATTAGTTCCAGGAACGTATTCAATAACTGTGGTTGATGTGAATAATTGTAGTCAAACAGCTTCTTTCACAGTTGGAAATAATACAAATGGATTTGCAATTTCTTCAAGTTCAATTGCTGATGAAATGTGTGGAAATAATAATGGTTCAATTAATATCACAACAACAGGAGGAACTGGACCAATGGCCTATTTATGGTCAAATGGAAGTGGGCTTCAAAACCCGGCTGGATTGTCTGCTGGAACATATTCAGTTCAAGTAACAGATGCTTTGGGTTGTATAACTTCTCAAAATTTCTCCGTAAGTAACAATTCTGGTTCTTTTGCTGCAACTGGTCAAATTGTGTTTGCTATTTGTAGCACAAACAATGGTTCAATAACTCAAACAGTTTCTGGTGCAAATGGACTAGTAACATATCTATGGAATACGGGTGCAACAAGTCTTAATTTAACAGGTTTAGCACCTGGAACTTATTCATGTACACTAACAGATGCTTCAGGTTGTTCTTTTACCAATTCATATGTAGTTGGACAAAACACAAGTAGTGTTAGTATCTCAGGTTCTATGGTAACGAATGAAGTATGTAACAATACGCAAGGGGCAATAAATATTACTGTCACTGGTTCTAGTTTAACCTATTTGTGGTCGAATGGCGCTACAACAGAAGATATAGCTGGATTGAATTCAGGGAATTATTCTTGTACTATTACAAATGCTTCAGGTTGTTCAATTAATACTGGCAGTCTTACAGTGATCAATACTTCAGGAAATCTTATTGTAAGCAACCAATTAGTGACAAATGAACTTTGTAATAATAATGCAGGAGCAATTAATATTAATGTTACTGGTGGAACGCCAGCATATACTTATTTATGGTCAAACGGTGCAACTACACAAGATTTGACAGCATTGAATGAAGGAATTTACACCTTACAAGTTGCTGATAATAATGGGTGTTCTCAATCACATTCTGTTACGATTATCAATGCTGCTGGGTCACTTTCAATTTCAAGCAGTGTAATAACGAATGAAAGCTGTGCTGGTGGAGTTGGAACTAATGGTAACGGTGCAATTAATATTACAGTTGTTGGTGCAACAACTCCTTACACGTATGTTTGGAGTAATGGTCCGACAACTCAAGATGTAACAAGTTTGACCGATGGAAACTATTCAGTAACTGTTAATGCAGCAAATGGTTGTTCGTTGACGCAAGCGTATACAATCTTACCAAATGGAAGCAATATCGCAATTACGTCTTCCTCTATTG
>JBILYS010000313.1:0-3063 GCA_044377625.1 Crocinitomicaceae bacterium | reverse complement strand
CGTCTTTATAATTGTACCATTCCTTAACCGTTCCAGTAGTGTAATATGTTGACAATTCGCCTGTTCCATCGATTATTGTTTGCGTATGATCTGGGTCAGATAACCAAAATGCCATAACATGGTTTAGGCCACCTTTAACTTCTTCAATCGATTTTTCTCTTCCGTCGAAGTAATAGTATGTCCATTTGTTGATTGGTTCATTCAGTTTATATTGCCCTACTATTGACAATTTCCCATTCTCAAACCATTCTTTATACGTACTATCTTGTTGATTTAAATAAAAATATCCCTCTTGTTTTGGCTTTTTATTGGAGTAATATAAGACCGTTTTGCCATGCAGCATGTCCTTATAGTAATTGCGTTCTTCTTCCAGAACACCTAAACGATCGTAAAACAACCATTTGCCGTGTTTCTCATTCGTTTCGCCTGTTTCATCTTTAAAATAAGCACCAGAAGCTTGCAGTTGCGTTTTATTGAAATCCCAAAAAAGACTCGTTTTTTTAGTTAGATTTTCTTTAAGAACCTCTTGACAAAAACTGATAGAAAAAGAAATTAAAAATAGGACGGAGAGAATTGTTTTCATGCTAAAAGATTAGAAAAATATAATTCAAGAAAGAGAAAATGTTACACTGTACCAATGATGCCCTGCACTACTAATACCACGCCAAAAACGAAAAAAACAATTCCAATTAAATGATTCAGTGTTACTAATAATTTATCTGTAACAAACGGTCGCAATTTTTTTGCGCCAAAAATCTTTAGCAAATCAAAGGAGAAAAAAGTAATGAGTATTACTGCTAAAAAGAATAAAATCGAGTTTTCATGACTTTCCGCATAGTTGGAGTTTTTGGCTCCTAATGTCATGACGCTGAACCAGTAAAAAATAACGAGAGGATTCGCAAAGTTCAAAAGGAAGCCTTTTAAAGCAAGCATCACATAATCGCTTGAATTTTGAATTACGTTGCCAACTTCGTCCACTTTCATTTCTTTGGCTTTTTTAAAAAAGGTGACTATGCCATAGATTAAAAACAAAATGCCACCAATTAATTTTAGGATTCCTTGTTTTTCGCCAGAAATTAAGGAAGACACTTGAGAATAAAAAACGTATGCAATTAAGATGTAAACGACATCGCTAATAAAAACGCCCAAATCAAACATCATTGCAGCACGCACGCCTCTTCGAATACTCGTTTCGAGTAAAACAAAGAAGACAGGACCAATCATTATACTTAGTATAAAACCGGTAACAATTCCTTTTAGTATTAATTCAATCAAAACTTTTATTCTTTATACAAAAATAGCTTTTCAAAGTTGGAAAACCGATACAAAATCAACTTTCTATTCAAATATTCGAAAAATTATTGAGGTTTTCTTTAAAATTGGCTAAAAAGTTTCGAAAGATGTTTAACTTTGTTCACGAAAACGGCACTATTTAGCGTGTTTATTGTTTTTGAAAATTGGTGAATTATGAAAATTGCTGCAGCAAATATTAAGTTAGACGAGATCATCGGTAAAGTCGAGAAAAAAGGTTTGAAAGCCCCTAAATTGATTGATGATTTAAAAGAATTGAGAGAGTTCGCTTTGAAAGAGCAAGATCCTTTGGTAACAAAAGTTCTTCGTTTGACTTACGAATATATTGGTGAAAAAGACGGTTTTGATGTGCAAGCACAATACGAAGAGGACGAAGAAGGAAATGAATATCCAATCGAAATTGACGCGAAAGAAAATTTACTTTATATTTTGAATTTGTTAAAAAATGCAGATCACAAAATTAACCGTGAAGAAATTAAAGATTATAGAACAGCATTGAAATTGGAATTATATTAATTCTAAAATTGCTTATATTTGAAACACCTGCTTTTAGTAGGTGTTTTTTTTGAATTCAATTTCTAACTGCACTATTTTATTGGTGTATAAATATTCAGGCAAAAATATTTCATGAACACCCAACCTTTTAATAAACCCTTACGTCTATATAATTGTTGAAGCAATAACGATTTTTCAACACTGGTTTTATTTCCTTGCAGGTACCTGAAAAGAACTCCATTCTCTACTATCCTTTATTGGGTTTTAGTCTTCCAGAAGTTCTTTTCAGGTTTTTTTATGCCTTAATCACAATACAAGCAATAATTGAACTGCGCTTTCGTATCGTGGGTAAAAGGAAGTTCTTTATCATAAATTTGCTCACACAATTGTGTTACAAAATCTGGGAAAAGGTTGATGACTTCTTCGACAGTTGAGTTTTTTGCAGACAAGGGAAAAGTTCCATCTTTGATGTTGATCAAGGAATATATACTTGCTTGTTCAGGAAGTTCACCAAAATTTTCTCGGTAGAGATAGCAGTACAATGCAAGTTGCAAAGCATGTTTAGTTCCACTAAAAGTTTTGATTAAATCCTCGTTGATTTTTTTAACGACTACATCGTCTTCTTTTACTTTTCCAGATTTGTAATCAATGATTCGAATTTTACCTCCGATGGAATCTATTCGGTCAATGAATCCTTTAAAACGCAAGGTTTTCTTTTCACCAAAAACGTCAATTTCCATATCCGCTTTTAGTTCCAATTCCAAATATTCAATAAACACCATTTCTGTTTGTGATGCGATGAATTTCTTTTCTTGCTCTAAAATTCTTTTCGTCAATTCGAGCGCCATTTGGTAACTCAATAAGTTTTTTCCGGATGAAAAAGCATCTTTGTCCTCGTTGAAGTATTTCAAAAACTCTTTAGTTATCAATCCTTCAAACTGCTTCAACATCTTGTCGATATCCATTGAAGTAAGGTTCTTGGGTTTCGCAGCTTTTAAAACGCCTTGCTTATCGTGACGCGCAAAAGGTGTGTACATTTCCTCCAACACATTATGAATAAATGTTCCGAACGTATTGCTTTCCACTTCTTCCTCGATTTCAGATTCTTCTCCAAATTCCATCACATAACGGTAATAAAAATCGAGTGGACAACTCAAATATTTATTAAGGGTTGAGGCCGAAACAGACTTGTCGAACATGTCATCGATTCGCTTTAAAATTTCATCTGTTTTATAAATTTCTTGTACGGCTTCTGTT
>JBILYS010000312.1:0-3065 GCA_044377625.1 Crocinitomicaceae bacterium | reverse complement strand
ATTTATTGGATAGATACAATATTAACAGTTGTTTGGGTTGTTGTTGTTATGAATTCTTTGAACATGTTGGATAATATGGATGGAATTACTGCAACAACAGTATTATTCATTCTCTTCTCATGTTTAGTTGGTGGATGGTTGATTTTTGGATTCAATACTGATATTTGGTCGTTGACATTAATAGCAATTATTGGTTCAATTATCGGGTTTTTGTATTTCAATCTTCATCCAGCAAAAATATTCATGGGTGATGCTGGAAGCCAATTTATCGGTTTTTTTGTTGCTTTTTTTGGAGCGAGATTTTTATGGAATGTAAGTTCAAATAACGAGACGGAAAGCTGGGCAAGTTTTCTAATAGTTTTAATCGCTTTCACACCGGCTGCAGCAGATACATTGACAGTGGTAATTAACAGGTTGAAAAAAGGAAAATCGCCAATGGTTGGAGGAAAAGATCATACAACCCACCATTTAGTTTATGCTGGATACAATGACAAACAAGTTTGGATTGTCTTTTTTTTAATAGGTTTATTATCTTTTTTATTGACAATTGTGATGATCAACTTGATTCAATTAGGAGTAATAATCCCCATTTTATTCTTCATACTTTATTTTATTGTCGTTTTCGGTTATCTCTACAGAAACACAATTAAATTTCCTCAAAAGAAATAAGAATAAGTCTGGCAATTTCCTTAATTTCGTTTGCAATTTAATCAAATGAAATTCATTCTCTTAATACTCGTTATCATCACATTTTCTGCATGTGACCAGCCCGTGAAAAAGGTGCATTCTGAACCAATAATTAAAAATATTTCAGGGCACCATATACTTCCTAAGCTTCCTAAAACGCTTGTTTTTTGCGGACAAACAGTAAATTTAGAAGATGAAGATATTCGTGAACGTTTAGACAAAGAATTGTTGGTGAACGCCTATTTTCAAAGTTCAACCATCCAAGCATTGAAACGAGCAAATCGTTACTTCCCTGAACTTGAACGCATCTTAAAGGCAAATGGAATTCCGGAGGATTTCAAATATTTAGCGGTCATTGAAAGCAATTTAATTCAGGCTGTTAGTCCAGCTGGAGCTCAAGGTTTTTGGCAATTTATGCCTGGTACTGCGAAAGAACATGATTTGATCATGAATGATGAAGTGGATGAAAGACTGAATATTGAGAAAAGCACAATTGCTGCTTGTGAATATTTGAAATATGCACACGATACGTTGAAAAACTGGGTATTGGCTGCAGCTTCTTATAATAGAGGAATTGGTGGAGTGAGAAGTGATATGCGTTGGCAACAAACAGATAATTATTTTGATACGCACATGAACTCTGAAACTGGACGATATGTGTATCGAATTTTAGCAGTAAAATTAATTTTTGAGCATCCTGAAATGTATGGTTACGATTCGAAGAAAATAGAGATGTATGAACCATTTTGCACAAAAAATGTTGTAGTTAAAAGTTCAATTGCAAACTTGGCAGAATGGTCAAAGGCACAGGGAATTAATTATAAGATTTTGATGAAATTGAACCCGTGGATATTGACGAATAAATTAACAATTAAAAATCATTCCTACACGGTGAAACTTCCGGCAAAGAACTGCAAACTTAAACCGTATAAATCATACCAATAAATTGAAAGAACCAGAAGACGGATATATCGAAGTATTTGGAGCGAGAGAACATAATTTAAAAAATATTGATCTTAAAATACCACGCAATCAATTAGTTGTTTTTACTGGATTGAGTGGAAGTGGTAAATCTTCCTTGGCATTTGATACCATTTTTGCGGAAGGACAAAGACGTTATATCGAAACGTTTTCTGCTTATGCTCGTCAATTCCTTGGTGGATTGGAACGTCCTGATGTTGACAAAATCAACGGTTTAAGCCCTGTAATTTCGATTGAACAAAAAACGGTTTCTCGTTCTCCGCGTTCTACGGTTGGAACAATAACTGAAATATATGATTTCCTTCGTTTGTTGTATGCTCGAGCAAGTATTGCTTATTCGTATGAAACAGGGGAAGAAATGGTGAAGTATTCGGATGATCAAATAGTAGATTTAATTATTCAGCAATACGAAGGGAAGAAAGTAATTTTCCTAGCTCCAAAAGTTAAAGGTCGAAAAGGTCATTACCGTGAATTGTTTGAGCAAATCCAAAAAATGGGTTTTACAAAAGTTCGAATCGATGGAGAGATCAAAGACATTGAAAAAGGAATGCGCTTGGATCGATACAAAATTCATGATATCGATTTAGTGATTGACCGTTTACAAATTGCAGAAACAGACCGCAAACGGATTTATGATTCTGTGATCACATCCATGAAACATGGAAATAAAGCCATGATGGTATTGGATTTTGAAACGGAAAAAGTACGCCATTTTAGTCGTTCGTTAATGTGCCCAACGTCTGGGATTTCTTATCCTGAGCCAGAACCTAGTTTGTTTTCATTCAATTCTCCTTATGGTGCATGTCAAACATGTAGTGGTTTAGGCGAAGTTTCGGAAGCTGATATCACGAAGATTATTCCAAATCCAAAATTATCGATTAAAAAAGGTGGTTTTGCTCCACTAGGAGAATACAAAAAAACGTGGATTTTTGATAAGTTGGAAAGCTATTTAACACAAGAAGATTTTTCTATCACGACTCCGTTGGAAGAAATTCCTGAAGATATCATGAACGTCTTACTTTATGGTAATGAAGACATTGAACGTTCAAAAAAGAATAACAATATCCTTTTCGAAGGAATCATCAATTTTGTTTCTCGGCATTCAGAAGAAAGTTCAGCTCCGATACAACGCTGGGCGCAAAGCTTTATGAATAAAGTTATTTGCACTACTTGCGAAGGAACACGGTTAAAAAAAGAGGCGCATTTTTTCAAATTTGATGACAAGCATATCGGTGATTTGGCACAAATGGATTTGATAGAATTATCCAATTGGTTCCAACAATTAGAAGCTAAAATGACTTCGGATCAGTTATTTATTGGGAAGGAGATTTTAAAAGAGATTAAAACGCGATTGAATTTTGTATTGGAAGTTGGTTTGGAATATTTGACATTACACC
>JBILYS010000311.1:0-3079 GCA_044377625.1 Crocinitomicaceae bacterium | reverse complement strand
TAAATAGATTTCATTAAGAATGGCAAAGAACGAAGTAAATATACGTAATAAGAGAGCGAGGTTTGAATACCATTTGCTTGATGATTATGTTGCTGGTGTTCAGTTGACTGGAACTGAAATTAAAAGCATTCGAAATGGTAAAGCTAGTATTTTAGAGGCTTATTGTATCATGAGTGGAGGCGAAGTGTGGATTAGAAATATGCATGTAACTGAGTATGAAAATGCCTCTTTTTACAACCATAAACCGCGAGGAGACAGAAAATTATTACTCAATAAAAAGGAAATTCTGAAAATTGAAAAATTCCTGAAAATTAAAGGTAATACATTGGTTCCTTTGAGAATGTTCTTGTCAGAGAAAGGCTGGATTAAATTAGAAATTGCTTGCGCTCAAGGAAAAAAATTGCACGATAAACGCGAAGATTTAAAAGAAAAAGATGATAAGCGTGATATGGATCGAGCAATGAAACGCTAATTTACAGAAATCCTAACGTCAAAAGATGCGCCCAACGGTCATTTGAAATCAAGAAGAGCACTATTAAAATCCCCGATAAATACAAACTGAAATAATAGCAAACGGTAAATATTACTGTTGGTCGTTTGTAAATTCGAGTGAAAAGTGGTAGAAAAAATATAAAAATCAGAAAGGAGCTAATTGAATAAAAAGTATAATGCAGAGAGTAATAGCTGTACTTGATTTTTTGATGAGAGATTAACCTTGAAGATCCATGGAAAATCCACGTTTTCTCAACCAATATTTCTGGGTAATATTCATATTTCCCGCCATCTGTATCTTTTACCCAATATTCATTATTCTTTTGGGTTCTTACCAACGAAATAAATTCTCCTTTTGATCCAAAATTATTATTGACAGAAATATGGGTGATTCTATCGTTCTCATAATGATGGGGTAGAAAAAAATCAGTAATGATTAAAAGTGCTAAAATTGTTCCTAAGATGGAATTGAGCTTTATAATTTTCCATTTTCGACCAATAAACAAACTTTTATAGAAACGTTCTTCTGCTTCCTTTTCCTTTTGCTGTTGCTCGAAATAGCGTTTCTTAGCATCTTTGATTCGTTCTTCTTGTTTCTTTACGTGAACTTTGACTGCTTGTCGACCATTACTTATTTGTGCGACCGGAGCGTCTTTTTTCCCCATTAATATTTCGTACGCATTTGTAATGGCAATAAATTGAACAGCTGCTTGTGGCGATGGATTTTTATCAGGATGATAACGCATTGCCAATTTCCTGTAGCTTTTTCTAATTTCTACAGTTGAAGCACCAACAGGCAAACCAAGTATGTCGTAGTATTTCTTCAATTTAGATGGTGTGAAGAAGTTTTAACGTTTCAATTCTATTTATTTTACCACTTAAAGTTCTGGAAAAAGTAGGTAAATAATAAACAGATTTTGGAAAAGCAAATTTCGTGAGTTTTTCTTGTAAAGCAATTTCATCCAAAACTACAGAAACATTTCCTTCTATGAGAAGAATCACTTTTTCACCCAATTTGTCATCCTTGATACTTGATATTATAAATGGAACAGAAATGTATTCAGATAAAACAGCTTCAATTTCTTCCGGATTTAATTTAATTCCACCAACATTAATCATAAAGTCAGTTCTTCCAATCCATTCGAAACTGGTTGAATTATTTAATTTAACACTATCAGTTGTCTGCAAGTTTTCTATTCCAATTTCAGGATAATGAATGATCAGTTGCTCATTTTTCTGACTGAAAGAAATTCCTTCTAATGCATGATAAAGAGAATCTACCTTATTTCCTATTTCACGAAGTGCAACATGGGATATAGTTTCTGTCATTCCAAACGTTTGAAAAGCTTTCACATTGCTTGTAATCGTCTGTTTTTCCAATTTTGATGAAATAGGTCCGCCACCAACGATAATTGCTTTAATTGCTTTTATTTTTTCGGAACTATTTTCAATGGAATTCTGAAATTGAAGTGGAACCATTGCAACAAAATCTAAACGTTGACTAACGTGCTGTAAAGGGTTTGAGTCAATTGGCCCGATAACTAGATTTAATTCACCAACAATTGCTCTCACAACCATCATCTTTCCAGCTATCGTGCTTATTGGTAAACAGAGTAGGGCTGTGTCGCCTTTTTTTAGTCCTAAAAATGAGAGCGTTTTCTTTGCAGAAATAATCATTTTCGATTTCTCCATTGAGATTGTTTTCGCTTCTCCTGTTGATCCAGATGTTTTCGTCTCAATAGTTGTATCGACAGCATACCAATCTTGAATGAAATTCTGAACTTCAGTTTTTCTATCAAGAGTTGAGTCAATAAATACTATACGATCGAATATCATTTTAATGGAATGATTATTGAATCAAAGGTAACAACTTTGGACTTCAAGAATTACTTTTTTTTGTATTCGAAGTTCTAAAAATAGTTTGTAATTTAAACTCAAATTAAAGAAAATGAAAAAAATAATTGGAATACTAGCGCTAGGATTAATTACAATGGCTTTTGTTGTGAAGAGTGAATCGCCTAAAGAAAAAGAAGGAGAAGGGATTAAATTTAAAAGTTTGACACTTGAAAAAGCGAAAGCTGAAGCACTTGAAAACGACCAATTGATATTCATTGATGCACACACAAGTTGGTGTGGACCATGTAAGAAAATGGCTGCTACATCATTTAAAAACACAGAAGTTGGAGAATTATTTAATGAAAAATTCATCAATTTGAAAATAGATTGTGAATTAGATGCTGATGGTCCAGAAATTTCAAGATTATATAAAGTAAAAGCTTATCCAACTTTATTAATTATCGATGGAACCGGAAAATTAATCAAACAGGTAGTTGGTTTTAAATCTGAAGATCAATTAATTGCTTTTGCAAATTCAGTAGATTAAATAATTTTAATGATATTATAAACCACGGGTACTTTTGTATTCGTGGTTTTTTTACGTGTATTAATTAGCCTCACCGCTAAAAAAAAAGTAAGCCACAGATGCACAGATTAAATTTCTTCTACAGAGAGTATATAAGAAAATAACATGTTGTTAGTGAATAGAATTTCAATATTTAAAATCTGTGCATCTGTGGCAAAGAATAAG
>JBILYS010000045.1:0-8831 GCA_044377625.1 Crocinitomicaceae bacterium | reverse complement strand
ACAGATGCATTAGACGCCAATTCGAATGAAACAAAAAGTTCTGCTGGCGATAAACATGAGACTGGCAGAGCAATGGCGCATTTGGAACAAGAAAAGATTGCTGGACAACTCTCCGAAATGAATAAGTTGGCAGAAATCCTTCACCGCATTGATGCAACTCAAAAGCACATTAAAATTCAACTCGGAAGCTTGGTTGAAACAACTATTGGTGTATTTTACATCTCGGTTGGAATTGGTGCAATTGAAATAGAGAACACTACAATCTTCTGCATGACAGCCGCAGCTCCTTTGGGGAAAGAATTACTTGGAAAAACAGCTGGTGCTGAAATTGTTTGGCAAGAAAAAAAAATTGGGATAATTGATATAATGTAGAAAAAGTCCTTCATTTCTGAAGAGCTTCTATAAATTATTCATTTACAAGAATTCGTTGATGTGAGCCATCATTATAAATATATATCAAAACCGTATTTGGTCGGAATTGAGTTTCTCTACCCGTAACATCAATTATTTTTAAAATTTGTTTATTATCTACCTGCAATTCATCTATACCCGCAACCGAAAGTATGGTTGTACAAAGGGTTTCAATACAGCCTAAATTATCTGTGATTGATACACAAGGTGAACTTTGACAAAGTCCATCCGCAGTAGCTGTTGTTTGTAATGATGGATCGTCCCAAAGATAAGAATAACTTGGCGTTCCGCCTGATGCAATCGCAGTTGAGATACCATCACAAGCACCAGTTTCATTTGAATTCACAAAAGTTGCTGTTATTTGTGAAGGCTCAGTAATGGTAACAGATGTTGAGTAACTACCCCCTGCTCCATCCGTAATAACAACATCGTATACACCAGCACAAACGCCAGTTAATGGATTGCCTATATCACCATTTCCCCATGTATAAGTGTATGGGGGTGTGCCTCCAAAAGCAGTCAAATCTGCTGTACCATTGCAAGAATTAAAACATGAACTATTAGTAACACTATTCGTTGTCGCTCCTAAAGGTACAACAGGACAACACGTTCCTCCTGCACTTAAATTGTAAGAACCAGACCAACAGCCATACTGGACATAATGTGCATACAAACTACCTCCAAATTGAGTTTGAAAGAATGCTTCCACTTGATCAATCGTGTTACAACCTCCTTGATTTGTTGTATTATCACAAGAATAAGCACAAATAATATTATTATATCCGTTCGGATTTGACAAAGTTGAAGCAGGCATAATAGCAATAGTTGAATTAGCAGCAACAGGTGCTCCATTTATTGAAGTATTTATCACAGAACCACAATGACCGTTCGATGCATTATATCCTGCATAATAAACTGCAGTAACATTATTTACAAAAGCTCCAGAAAGATTGATCGTTGTGCCTTCATAAGTAACAACGCCAATTTTTAAATTAGGAATATTTGCATCAATATTAATATTTAATACTCCACCATCATAATTAGAGAATAGCATCATATTTCCTGAAGGGTTACATACTTGAGAAATCCCAATCAAAGGAAGTAAACAAAATGATAGTAGAAGTTTTTTCATAGCTAAGAATTTAATTCTAAAGATATGAATTAAACAACGTGAAAAGTTAATATGCGGATTTATACTAATTTAAGCGCTGATTATTTTAAAAATAACACACCTCAGCATATTTCCAATTTGAACTTTTCGAGATTCAATTTAATATTCTAAATGAAGAAAGCCCTGACCTTCAAATTGCTCATTTTGCGCACCAACCGCTTTGTAGGTGTAAAAATAAACTCCTTCTAAAGCAATATTGCCGTTTACTTTACCATTCCACGAAAAATTAATATCCGTAGAAGTGAACACAACCGCTCCCCATCTATTTAATATACTGATTTCTAGTTGAACAATGTTCTCAAGTTGAAAAGTGAATACGTCATTTGAACCATCCGAATTGGGCGTAAATACATTGCTTGTTATCAAAGAGACAGGAAGAACTACTGGTGGGTCAAGAACATTAATAGTAGTATATGCAGTATCTGAACAATTACCATTGTATGCAACCAACATTATCTCATAAACACCTGTTGTATATATTTGTGATTGACTATTCTGATTGCCAATTGGGAGCGTTATTCCATTACCAAAATCCCACAAATAAGATGATGCATTTTGACTCGTATTGGAGAAGTCAACCGTAAGCGGCGTATATCCAAAAAGCGGTGCAGCAATAAGCCCTGCAATTGGTGAATTTAATGGCACCACCTGAGCTGAATCAACTTCATGACAACCATTTGAAACAATATCAATATAATACCAGCCCGATGATAGATTATCCCAAACTGAAGCATTGATAAAATTCGAACTTCCTGAACCAGGACCAGACCATGTATAGACTGCAGGAAAACCAGGTTCAAAAACTCCATTTGTTGTAGCCGAAACATAACCAGTCGACGCACCACAATCAGTTGGTCCCGTGAAGATTTGGTCAATTGCCCAATCAACTTGTTTAACAGTAATATCAACAAAATCTGAAATAACACAACCATTTGCCGACGTTCCCGTTACGCTGTATACTCCTGATGAAATAGGAGCAAGAATATTTCCTTGAGTACCATCATTCCATAAATAATTACTTACACTTCCGTTAGAAGTTGCGACACAAATTTCAGGTGAGTTTTCACAAAAAACTAAATCTGGTCCAGCGTCAATGATCGTATTATCATAACTAACAACAATCGTATCTGTTATTAGACAAACTGGAGCGAAAAAAATATCGTCAAGTGCAAAATCATTTCCGCCTCCCGATATATTTTGATTTACAATACATAATTGTGCAGTTGTGTTCGCACCTGAATTCCATACATCATTAAATTCTAACCACTCACACCCAATTGGGGTTGTTGAAAAAATACCGCCAATTTGCACACCATTTACAAAAAATTGCAAATTTGAAATATTAGGGTCAGAAATGACATTCATAGCCCAGCAAGAAAAAATATAATCAATATTTGGAGAAACAGTAACCGTTTGGCACCAAACACTTGTTCCAGCTGTACTTGAGCCATTAGCAATCAACATGTTACCACTGCCAGTTGTATGGTCTGGACAATTACTAAAATTTGAGTGAACATTGTTTGGAGAAGTAGAAATTGCATAAGTTCCTGGATTTGATAATATTCCCCAAGAACCTCCTGTCCCAGGAATATAAGCTGTTGAGAAATTATTTAAAGCCGCAGTATTACCACCTTCAAAATCACCATTTAAAATAACATTTGCACCAATAATAGATGCATTAACGGAATAAACTCCTGAAGAATTGACTGTAATACTAGTATTAGAAGAACCTGTTGACCATGAATAAAAATCATAGATAGGTTGAACTAATAGATCCAACGTTTCTCCATTGCAGAGCACAGTATCATTTCCAAGATTTATTTGTGGTTCAGAACCATTGCATTGAGCAAAAATTTGATTTCCAGTAATTAACACGGTCAGAATTAGAATAAATTTCATTTTATAATTGTTGGTTTTCCAAAGTAAGACAATTAAACCTTACAAAAGGTTGCAAATAATTATAATCTCTAAGCCAGAATTTATTCTTTTATTCCAAATCAAACAAATTCTTCACGCCTATTCTTCTTTCAACTGTGAAACCTTCTGCATACTTCGCTCCTATCGGTCTGCCCATTTCCAGCATTCTTCCTTTGATGAAATCAAAAAACTCTTCACCTGATATAGGTGTTTGAGGCTCTTTTGAATTTGGATCATAAAATTGTGTTTTGAAGACTTTTACGCAAGCTATTTTTCTGTCAATAAATTCAGTAATATCAACAGCAAAATCTGGTTTAATGTAATGATCTTGAATGTAATGATAAACTGCTTTCGGACGAAATGCAGCTTGAATTTCGTTTTCCCAAGTTGTTTCAAAATTTTTCAATCCGGCAAGAAAACAAGCTTCAGAAATTAATTGCGAAGCCCGTCCATGATCAGGATGTCGATCCTCAATGGCATTAGCTAAAATAATAGATGGTTGAAATCTTCTTATTTGTTCTACAATTAATCGTTTATTTGCTTCATTGATTTCGAAAAAAACATCAGCCATTTTCAAATTCACACGAACGGAAATTCCCATTATTTCCGACGCTTCTTTTGCTTCTGCATAACGCGTTTCAATTGTACCTCTTGAACCTAACTCACCTTGTGTCAAATCAATGATCCCAACTTTCTTGCCTTCAGCAATGTGTTTCATGATTGTTCCTGAACAAGATAATTCAATATCGTCTGGATGTGCTGCAAATGCGAGGATGTCTACTTTAAATGATTCGGAATTCATAATTTGGGATTCGGAATTTATAATTCTAAAATGTGTTTTTACTAATTGAACTATGTCTCTATTTGATTGAAAAAATAGTAATTATTTACGAGTAAAATCCTTATTCGAAAAATTTTTCTACGCGAACTATGTGCCTATGTGGTCGGTAATATGTTTATCAAAGAAACGATCTCAGGACTATTAGGTTCCACAGAATGAGCAAAATCTTTGATTACATTTCCATCTTCATCAATCAAAAACTTGTGAAAATTCCACTTTACTTCTGATTTCGATTGTTCTTTCAACCATTTATATAAAGGATGTGTGTTTTCACCTATAACATGTATTTTCTCCATCATTGGAAAAGTAACGCCATAATTCATTTGACAAAAAGCAGCGATTTCATCATTTGTTCCTGGATCTTGTGCTCCAAAATCATTGGAAGGAAAACCAATTATCACTAAACCATCATCACCAAACTCTTCGTATAAGTCTTCTAACAATCCAAATTGAGGTGTATAACCGCAAGCAGAAGCTGTATTGACAACCAATACTTTTTTTCCTTTTAACAACGCTAAATCAAAAGCATGACCTGCGATATCGTTTACTGTAAAACTATGAAAGTTCATGCTTGTTAAATTTGGGATTTATAATTCGGGATTTATTTTTAACACATAGGTACATAGGACACATAGGTTGAGTGTGATTTGGGATTTGTAATTAGCAACTTACAATTCCAATTCCTTCACTTTATTTGTGTAATGTTTATTTCGAATTGCAGCAAAAACAGTGAATAAAACAAAAATAACAACCGTAGCAATTATTCCAGTTGGTATCTTTCCTAATCCTTCACCTTGCGCATAAGAATGTAATCCTACTAGGTAGAAATTCACTCCGAAGAAGGTAAATAAAATTGCAGAATACCCCCAAAGACTTACAACATTGAAAACAAATTTACTTCTCAAAGCTGGAATGTATCGTAAGTGCAAAATCACCGCATACACTAAAACAGATACTAAAGCCCATGTTTCTTTTGGGTCCCAGCCCCAATATCTACCCCATGATTCATTCGCCCAAATTCCACCTAAGAATGTTCCGATTGTCAACATGAACAAACCAATTGTAATGGTCATTTCAGAAACGTACGTCAATTCGTTGATGTTCAACGTAACAATCTTTCCGTTTTTCTGTGTTCTAAAAATGTATAATTTCAAGTTGACCAACCCTAGAATTGCTCCTAGTCCTAAGAAACCATAACTACCTGTAATGATAGCAACGTGAATCATTAACCAATAAGACTTTAAAACTGGTTGTAAAGGTGTAATTTCAGGATCCAATAAATTCATTTCTGTCACGAAAATCATCATTGCTGCTAAAATTGCTGTTCCTGCGATAATAACTGGATTTTTTCGAGAGAAAGCAAAACCTGCAATCATCGTAACCCAAGCAATAAATACTACTGCCTCATAACCATTACTCCATGGAGCATGACCAGAAATATACCATCTAAAACCTAAACCAACACCATGATAAACAAATACAACAATCATTAATCCTGTTATAATTTTCCCAATTCTTTTGAAAATTTTGGATGCTGTTGTTGAAGGTTTGATGAAGATTCGAATAAAGAAGATAATCAACAAAATGAATCCAAAAGACAAATACATCATACTTGAATTTTTGAAAATACTCATCTTATTATAGCTGATTTCCATGCTCACTTTCGTTTCAGAAGGCACCACTTTAACTCCTTCTTCCCGTTGGAATTTTTTCAAATCAACAAGAAGATTATTTACCTCATCGTACTTGTTAAATTCTGCTGCACGATCCAATTTCGAAATGTAACGCAAAGCCAGTCCAGATGAAATAGAATCAATTTGCATTAATTCCATGCTTAATGGAACAAACCACGTATTGTTTTTGTCTTTCGCAACAGGCATGATTTTCATGTACTGCCAGCTAAAGATGGATTGAACAACTTGAAATTTCTCTACCAACTTGATCAATTTCTTATCGTATTCATTGCGTTTAGATTCTAACTTCTGATGCGCCAAATCATAATCTGCCATCAACTTGAATTGACCTGTATTATCTGCCAATTCCTTGAATGATGCAAATTCATCCGTCACTTTTAATTTTTCCTTAAGATTACTTGAGACTTGAATAATTTTCACATCCATCCAATGATCTGGATACATGTGCATGCTCATGATTGTTTGCACAGCATTGTAATCTTCAAACTTATTTCCTCGGTGAACTTTGCGCAACAATTGATCACACATCGTGTGCATTGGAATAATTCGCCCTTGGAAATCTTGCACGAGCAAGGAAGCCAATTGATCTGAATGTTCTTCAGATATTACTCTAAAAATCGCTTTTCTTGGAGCTTGAGTAGTTGCGTGATTGTGCCCGTCTCCAGCTGAATGTTGCTCTTGCGCATTAACGACTCCAAATAAACTAAATCCTAAAACAACTAAAATTGATTTCATCAATAACTCTCTTTTCTCTCTTGATCTCCTCAGTTTTTCATTCAATTCTCTGAATCGTCCAATCGGTGCAAATAAGGAAGCAATCATTCCAATCGCCATTAACAAATACCCTAAATAGGTAATATTTGTTCCCCACCAATCGTGATTCACACTTAAACGTGTTCCTTTTTCATCTGGATCATAACTTGATTGAAAGAAACGATAGCCATTATAATCCATCACGTTATTCATAAATATTTTTTGATCTCTAGTATAATTATTCTTTTCATCTAAAATAGAAACTTGACTTTCAAAGGATGAAGCTGCCTGCGAACCAGGATAACGATCCAATTTAAAATCGCGACAAGCAATAAAGAAAGGGATTTCAATTTTGGATGAACCGTATTCCATTTCATAAACTAAGCCATTCAAAGTAAAAACGGCATGCTCTGGTATTGCACCAATTCCACCCTTTAATTGAATAATTCTAAATTGAGAACCGTCTGAAATTTTTAAGGTTAAATAATCTGAACCAACATTTCTTTTTCCTGTTGGCATTAACATTAGTCGCGCATGATTAATCACTTTCTTAAAAACAATTTGTTGCGCTCCAACTTGGTATAACGTTGTTGTTTGAAAAGGAACCTTTGTGTCTGCTGCAACATGAACAAATAAAGAATCAGAAACTTCTTTCCCAGATTGTCTCGCTTTTTGCATTTCAGCCATTGGCAAGTAACGGAATTCTTTAGCAGATTTTATCATGATTTTCGCTCCTTCTTGGAATAATTCTATTCCTGGCATCGCATCACTTTTTTCAAATGAAATAGCTTCTTCTCCCGCCATTAAAAATCCTCCTTTGGTTAAATAGTTGGATTTCATTCCATCTGTGATGATTTCTAAAGCAACGCCTTTGATGGAGTCATTGATAACAAGTGAATCAATCATTTTCTTTTGAAAATCGACGTATTCAATGGTAATTGGAGTTTTGTGATTTGGAAATTCTACATCAATGTCAAAATCATTATTCGTTTGCATTGACATGAAATGCTTTTCGGCATATGTGTATTTTAACTTGCCATCATTGATTTGGAACCAAACATATGGATCAGATGAATAAATGAAATTTGTTTTCTCACCTTCTCTTACCAACATTAACCCTTCAAAGCTGATATAACGTGTTACTCCAGCACCGATAAGTATGACAATAAACGAAAGGTGGAAAGTCAATTGTGCAATTTTTGCACGTTGAAACATGTTGTATTTAAAAATATTGGCAATCAGATTTAACCCAAGATAAACCAATAATATTTCAAACCACTTTGCATTGTAAACAATAATCTTGGCTGTTTGAATATCGTAAGCAGATTCTAAAAATGTTGCAGTTGCAATAGCTAAAAGGAAGACAATCATTCCCGTTGCCATCATGCGCATCGAAAAAAATGCTTTTGAAAATTTTTCCATTTGTTTTATTCTAAAATATCAGGTGCAAAAATACACATTGACACGGTGAAAAGTATGTAATTGTTGTTAAAAGAATTTGTGTATTGATTAAGAGCGCATTCTGAAAAGTGTTACAAAAATTTAAACACATAGGCACATAGAAAACATAGACTATGCAATAAAATCAAGGGTTTAGACACTAAACTTTAACTATGTGGCTATGTGTTTTCAAAAACATTTTACTATTATGGTTAAATTTTGAAATTATTTTACATCGTTTTCAAAAAGGCCTCAACATTCTGTTGAATTCTATTTTCAATGTTCGATGTATCAGCTCTTTGGAATTTATTACCAGTAATTACTTCGTACAATTCAATGTAACGATCAGTAACTGTTTGAACAAATTCATCTGGCATTACCGGCATTGTCTGACCATCTAATCCTTGGAAATCATTTTCAATCAACCATTGACGTACAAATTCTTTCGATAATTGCTTTTGCGGCTCATTCTTATCCTGACGATTTTGATAACCATCCGCATAAAAGAAACGAGATGAATCTGGTGTATGAATTTCATCAATAAGAATCACTTCACCATTTCTAATTCCAAATTCATATTTCGTATCAACTAAAATCAAACCGC
>JBILYS010000310.1:0-3091 GCA_044377625.1 Crocinitomicaceae bacterium | reverse complement strand
GTAAAAAAATCATATTTCATTATACATTACTCAAATTACAATTAGTAATTATATTTGTACGATGGCAGGATCAACATTTGGAACTCTTTTTCGATTAAGCACTTTCGGTGAATCTCACGGAACTGCCATTGGTGGTGTTATTGACGGAGTCCCTTCGAATATACCATTAGATTTAGATAAAATTCAATTGGAATTAGATCGCAGAAAACCTGGTCAATCGGCAATCGTTACCCAACGAAAAGAATCAGATACAGTTCAATTCCTTTCAGGTATTTTTGAAGGAAAAACTACTGGAACGCCAATCGGTTTTATAATTCCAAATGAAGATCAAAAATCAGGAGATTACGAGCATTTAAAAGAAGCTTATCGACCCTCACATGCCGATTTTACCTTCGATAAGAAATATGGAATCCGTGATTACAGAGGTGGTGGACGTTCAAGTGCACGTGAAACTGCAAGTAGAGTAGTAGCAGGTGCAATCGCAAAACAGATATTAGATACGTTAGGAATTGAATTTTCTACGTACGTTGACCAAGTTGGTTCCATTCGATTAAGTGATTCATCCTTCTTCTTAATGGATGCTATTGAAGCTAGTCCTGTTCGTTGTCCAGATTTGAAAACGGCTGAACGGATGGAAGAATTAATTCGAGAGGTTCGAAAAGAGGGCGACACCATCGGTGGATGTGTAAAATGTATGATTATCAATGTTCCTGTTGGATTAGGAGAACCTGTTTTCGATAAATTACATGCTGAGTTAGGAAAAGCAATGTTTTCAATCAATGCAGTAAAAGGTGTTGAATTTGGAAGCGGTTTTTCTGCTGTTGAAATGCGCGGATCTGAACACAATGATTTGTTCAATGCGGATAGCACAACAAAAACCAATCACAGTGGCGGGATCCAAGGTGGAATTTCAAATGGAATGCCAATTGAATTTCGAGTAGCATTCAAACCTGTTGCAACGCTGATAAAAACACAATCAACCATAAATTCTAAAGGAGAAAATTTAGAATTAGAAGGTAAAGGTCGTCACGATGCATGTGTTGTTCCAAGAGCGGTTCCAATTGTGGAAGCCATGGCAGCAATTGTAATTTTAGATTTCTATTTGAGAAATAAAGCTGTATCTTTGTAAGCGAATTTTCAAGCAATACAAATGATTCAACGAAAACAAACCCTCTTTTTTTTAGCAGCACTTATTTTAGTTTTGATACCATTAACAGGTACATCTTTCTTCAATTACTTCTCTGAAGAAGGAATGGAATATTGTTACAATGCTTTTAACTTTAAACAAGTTGGACGTGGATCAGTCATCCTTTATAAAGGGTTTGAATGGATTTTGATTCTTATCATAAGCTTGATTCTAGTTTTAGCAATCTTCTCTTTTAAAAATAGAAAAAGACAAATCCAACTTGGTTGGTTAGCTTTTGTTTTGAATGTTTTAACTTCTGCAATCATCGTTTTTCATGCTTTCTTGTTTGAATCGGCTCATAAAACTGATGCGTCACTAGTTATTGAAATGACCTTTTTTGCTTTTGCTTCGGCATTTTTGTTTATTTTTCTTGGAATTCAAGGAGTTCGGAAAGACAAAAAATTAGTCGACTCACTTAATCGCCTTCGTTAATTCATGAATTATCTTTCAGTTGAAAATCTCACCAAATCGTTTGGTGACCGTGTTATTTTTTCAGATTTAACGTTCGGAATTGACCTTGGTCAAAAAGTTGCTATCGTCGCAAAAAATGGAAACGGTAAAACGACCTTGCTTCGTTGCTTGATGGAATTAGAACAATATGATTCTGGTCGAATAGTTTACAGAAATGATATTCGTGTTGCATTCATGGAGCAAAGTGAAAACTTGGATGAAACGCACACCATCATGGAGGCTGTTTTCTCACACGATTTACCTGAATTGCAAGTTGTCAAAAAGTACAACCAAGCAATGCGTGAAGGGAATGAAGCTGTAATTCACGAATGTTATGATGAATTAACGGAATTGAATGCGTGGGATATTGAGGTAAAAGTGAACCAGATTTTATCCGTTTTAAAACTGGATGATACAAGTAAACTAATTGGAAGTTTATCTGGTGGGCAAAAAAAGCGTGTTGCTTTAGCACAAGTTTTAGTAGCAGAAGCAGATTTCTTAATTCTTGATGAGCCTACCAATCACTTGGATTTGGACATGATTGAATGGTTAGAAGAATATTTATCGAAATCAAAATCAACAATATTAATGGTAACGCACGACCGCTATTTCTTAGAAGTTGTGTGTGATACGATTTTTGAATTAGAGGACAAAACACTTTATAAATACAAAGGGAATTTCTCTTATTATTTAGAGAAAAAAGCTGAACGACAAGAACAATTAGGTTCTACTATCGAGAAAGCGAAAAATACCTTTAAAAAAGAATTGGAATGGATTCGCCGCCAACCAAAGGCAAGAAGCGTTAAACAAAAGGCAAGAGTTGGGAATTTTGATGATGTAAAAAAAGCTGCAAGTCAGCGTGTGGATGATTCTGAAGTCGAAATCCCCGTTAAAATGGAACGTTTGGGGTCTAAAATTTTGGAATTGCATAAAATTGGAAAAGCATACGGACCAAAAGTGATTCTGGACAATTTTACTTACAATTTTCAACGAAAAGAGCGTTTGGGAATTGTTGGTAATAACGGTACTGGAAAATCTACTTTTCTAAATGTGATTCAAGGCAGAGAAGAAGTTGACAGAGGAAAAGTGGTAATAGGAGAAACAGTTGTTTTTGGCTATTACAGTCAGGAATTAATCAAAGTTGACGAGGATAAAAAAGTAATTGACGTAATACGAGACATCGCTGAATTTATTCCATTGGAAAAAGGCAGACAATTATCTGCAGCTCAATTTTTAGAGAAGTTCTTGTTTGATCGTAAAATGCATTACAACTTCGTTCACAAATTGAGTGGGGGAGAAAAGCGCCGTTTGAAATTGATGACAGTGTTGATGTCGAATCCGAATTTCTTGATTTTAGATGAGCCAACAAATGACCTTGATATCTTTGTAATGACAGTTCTTGAAGATTATCTAAGAACGTTTGAAGGATGTTTAATTGTTGTTTCTCACGACCGT